>DOMD01000005.1 GCA_003510525.1 Candidatus Omnitrophota bacterium | reverse complement strand
GCCAGGGATAAAATAAAGGCCACTGCTATAAAATTAGTTTATGGTTTATAGTTTTTAATGCCATCAACTATACACTATCAACTATATCCTGTTTTTTTATTTGGCCGTCTTGGCCGCGGGGCTTGCGGTCTTGGCGGATTTGGCGGTTTTAGCGGAAGCTGTCCCCGCTGCTGCTCCCGCGGCTCCAGGGGCGGCCGCTACTTCAGCTTTTTCTTTCTTTACCACCTTTATCTTCAAAACCTTTATCTTGGGCAGGCCAAAAACAGAGCTCTCCTGGTTAAAAGAACCCTTATCCATAAAATACTTTATTCTTTCGACCCGCTTTAAGACCGACCTTTGCTTTCTTCCTTTCAAGGATAAAGCTAACGAAGGGTGTATTGACATTCTATAATCTCCTCAATGAGCCCCGCCGATGGCGGGGTGAATTAATCCCGAAGCGTGCCCCGTTAGAAAAATTCTTTTAACTTTATTAAAGTTTTCTAACGGGGCGCGCGAAGTAAATTTCGCAGAAATTTACGAGCGCTTACGCGAGGGATACGCTTACAATTTCCTTATCTGACAATCCGGATAACTATTTTTCATCTTAACAAGATTAATTTGAGCGTCTTTCCTGGCATTAAACCTTCCCACGCAAATCACAGTATACTTTCCTTTAGTTAAGCTAAAAGCGGTATAACCTTTACTTCTTAGCTTTGACAACTCTTTACTCACATACTTAGCGTTAGAAATACTGGCTACCTGAATAGTGTAATTTTTCTGGACAAGTTCTTTACTATCCGGCTTGGCTTGAAGATTAACTTTTTCTGTTTTTTTGTCCAGAGAGGCGGACTTTCTCGTGGTGAGCGTAGTCGAACCATCCGTCCCTTGAGGAAAGGCTGTATTTCTATTCACCAACAGGACCGGCCCTTGTTTGGAGGGAAGCGGGCCTGTTTCCACGGCAAGAGAGCTTGCCGGCTCCACCTTGGGCAAAGAAGCCGGATCCATCCCCATTGGCATAATCCCGGCAATCTGCTTCTTTCCTTTTTCAACCCCGAAAGAAAATGAAACCAAAGAAACAAAAATAAATGCCACGAAGGTATATATGAATTTTTGATAACCGCGTATTTTCTTAAGATGTAAAGGATTTCTTCCTGAGACGCCTTGACTGCCAGAAGCCTCGTCATCCGCCTTGAACATTTCCAATTGCACAGAATTATTTCTTAGCATATTCCCCCTCTAAAAATAAAAAATTCAGGTATCAAAAGTAATTATAAAGGCCAAGGCTGAGGTCAAGGTTGAGACAAGCTTAACCTCAGCCTTGGCCTTAACCTTTGGTTATTGGTAATTTAATATTATACCTCCAAACTTATCCGCTCTGCAAGTATTTTCTTAAATCAAATTTCTTTATCGCCCTTAAAAAAGCGTCAACCGCGTTGGGGTCAAATTGCGTTCCGGATTTATGTTTTATCTCTTTGAGGGCATCACTTATTCCCACCCTTTCCCGATAAGGCCTGCCGTAGACCATGGCCTCAAAGGCATCAGCCACGGCCATAATCCTTGCCCCTAAAGGAATCTGTCCCTTTTTAAGCCTGGAGGGATATCCGGTGCCGTTAAATTTTTCATGATGATGCAGAATTATCGGTATAGCCGGCCTGATGGCTTCAAGGTGCCTGAGAATTTTAACCCCTCTTACCGGATGGCCTCTGATGATAGAAAGCTCTTTCTCGGTAAGTTCGCTGGATTTGGTGAGAATCTCTATGGGTATATCCACCTTTCCGGCGTCGTGAAGCAGGCTGGCGAATTTCAGGCTCTGAATTCTTTTCTCATCCAGATGCATCTCCCTTCCGATAGCGCACACCAAACGGCTGAAATACGGGCTGTGGGTATAAGCGCAGGGCACCCGGGTGTCAAATAAAGTTACCAGGGATTTAATACTGCCCAGAATTATCTTCTGCTGCTCTTCATAAAGCTGTAAGTTACGGATACCGATGACTGCCTGCTCGCCCAAAGTCATTAATATTTCCTGGTCATAGGAATCAAACGGCTTATTATCTTTTCTATTATCCAGAATAATCATTCCCATTAAATCGTCGGCTATNNTGAATTAAACACCCTCGAGTTTTTACTGACTACGCATTTGGCGTTGTGGCGGATAGCGCATTTCACGATAACTTTTTTGTTGGCGGGATCAAGAATAACAATCGTGCAATTACGCGCGGATAAGGTTTGGCAGGTAAGCCTGGCTAAACGCAAAATCAGATTCTTCAGGTCATACGTTGAATTTATCAGGCGGTATACCGTATGAATCGTGGAAAGAGCCGCTTTATACTTTTTCGTAAGGATCGAATAATTTTTTATACTCATCTAAAGCGTACCTATCGGTCATCCCGGCGATATAATCGCANNTGCTCTCGCGGCAGCTGCCGGGGGTTATTCAGATATACCTCAAAAAGTTCCCGGATAAAACGTTTGGCTTTAATAGACATCCGCA
Source organism: Candidatus Omnitrophota bacterium (assembly GCA_003510525.1). Lineage (GTDB taxonomy): Bacteria > Omnitrophota > Gorgyraeia > Gygaellales > UBA12090 > UBA12090. The sequence goes on along the minus strand of DOMD01000005.1, from coordinate 7,995 downwards.
CCACCCGGTAATGATGATACAAACTATCCATCAGATAATCCTTGAGAGGAAGCCTTACGGATTCCATCTCCTTACTGAAGGAGACCAGCTTATACTCAAGGCCGCGGCAGTCCTCCACGGATTTTACCCCGGCCTTCATTATCCTGCTTTTAGTTTCTTCTATCAGGTCCGTTACCTGCGTATCAATCATCGCGCGGATTATCTGATATTTTCTTATCTGGGGTTTCAACTTTCCGTACTGCTGCCTCACCCCGCGCTCAGCCAGCTTCCACAGTTTTTTCTTTCTTAACCCGGATTCCTCAAGCAGGCCGGAGGTCAAACCATCGTCAAGGTCATGGTTATTATACGCTATTTCATCGGCAATGTCTACCACCTGGGTTTCTAAGCTAGGCATCCTATAATCAAAATCTCCCCCCTCAGGGCTTCGGTCGTGAAAAGAGGAATGCTTGACTATGCCCTCTCTTACCTCCCAGCTTAAGTTTAACCCGGAGAAGTCGGGATATCTCTCTTCTAAAACATCCACTATCCTTAAACCCTGCAGATTATGATTAAACCCTCCCGAATCCGCCATCAAATCATCCAATACTTCCTCCCCGGAGTGGCCGAAAGGGGTATGGCCTAAGTCATGAGCCAGGGCAATCGCCTCAACCAAATCGGTATTTAAACGCAGTATTGAAGCGATGGTTCTGGCTATCTGAGAGACTTCTAAGGTGTGGGTAAGCCGGGTGCGGTAATAATCGCCTTCATGGTTTACAAATACTTGGGTTTTGTATTCTAATCTGCGAAAAGCCGCGGAATGTATTATCCTATCCCTATCCCGCTGATAACAGCCGCGGTAAGGATGCTCTTTTTCTTTATGCGTCCTCCCCCGGGATACACAGCTTTTCATGGCATAGTCAGCCAGATACTTATTCTCGAATTCTTTCGCGCAGATTGTCATACAGTTCTTCCAGAGATTGAGATATTACCTTAGTGGAAAATAATGCCGGCATAAAATTAGTATCTTCCTTCCAGCGGGGAACGATATGCAGGTGAAGATGATTGGGTATGCCCGCTCCGGCAACCCTGCCGATATTCATTCCTATATTAAAACCATCCGGTGAAAGCGCGCGTTTAAGCAAAAGCCGCATTTTATTCAAAACAGCGAATAAATCCAATATTTCATCGGCATTAAGCTGACCCGGGTCTTTTATATGCCTATAAGGACAGACCATGAGGTGGCCATTATTATAAGGGAATTTATTCAGAATAGAAAAGACATGCCTGGAACGAAAAATTACCAGATTCTTCTTATCGGTCTTTTCCTTGGAAACCACGCAAAAAAGACACCCTTTTATTCTCTTGGAATTATTAATATAACCTATGCGCCAGGGAGCCCAGAGTCTATCCATAAAAACTAAAGGTTTAGGTCAAGGCTGAGGCTGAGATAACCTTAACCTCAACCTTAACCTCTTCATTTATTCTATAGCTATAACCTTACTATTTTCGCCTCAAGGCTGTCGCCGATGGTAATTATCCCGTAAGAATTAGTATCGCTGAAGATTTTATCCGTGGGACTGCCGGGATTAAAAAATAATATATCGTCTTTGCGCGTATTTAAAGGTTTATGAGAATGCCCGAAAATTATAATGCTCGGTTTTTCTTTCAAAAATTCATTATGCACCTGTTCCGTAAGGTTAAAAGGGCTCCCCCGGCCATGGGTGAGGCAGATCACATATTTACCAATTTTGATAACTTCCCTTAAGGGCAGTCTATTTTTTAAAGCGGGTTCATCCATATTTCCCTGGACTGCTTTTATTTTACCGATTTTCTCTAATTTTTTTAAGAAATCCAAAGAAATAATATCGCCGGCATGAAGTATGAGATCGGCATCCTTTAAATCATCATAGATCTGCTGCGGTAAATCCTGGGCTCTTTCCGGTATATGGGTATCAGCTAAAACTATGATTTTCATTATAGATTACGCGCTTGCGTAGAGTATTAACTACAGTAACCGTTCAGTGTTCGGAAGTGTTCCGACGGACGTATCATTGCGGGCGTTTTTTTCGTCATAATGTCATCCTGAGCGTTNNTGCTCCCTCAGAATGACAAAATGGTCATTTTAAGAGATTGCGGCACAGTCTGAGTGACACAATTACTTCCAAAGACTGAACTGTTGCTAATTACACAATCCTGGGTTTACCGTAAATATCAAATAAAGAATTAACCAGGGCCGTATCCCAGGTAGAAATCTTTTCTTCCTTGGCAATCAGGCTGGCATTAGCGTCTATTTCATTAAGGGCGATAAATATCCTTTTTTGGCTTTGAGTTTTACCGTATTTAAATCTCTTACAGAATTCGACGAACTCAACCATATCTTCTTCCCTGGCTCTATCTTCTTTAAAACCGGCTATCCAGACCGCTCCGGGGCACCTGGCGATTATTCCTTTACCGGGCTGTTTCGCCGCGCCAAGATCCAACAGCTTTATTTCCTTAAAGAGATTCAGACGCAGACGTTTTTTATGGACTTCAATTGATTCATTGTTAAACTTACCGAATAATTCCATCAGCCGCTGGGAGATTTCCTTGGTCTGGGCATCGCGAAAATCCGTAAACAGAGACTCTAACTCACGCTTAAAAAGCTCTCTCTCTTTTTCAGGCTCCGCGGTAAAGACGCCTGTTTTCTTCGCGTACACGCACCTAAGCCAAAGAGCGAATAAAGCGTCATCTAAAATATACACATCGGCATTCCTGGATATAAAATCCTCTTCGTAAAGCTTATTCAAAATCGAAGAGACATATTTTTTCGGGCGGGCGCATCTATGGGCAATATCGGAAATACTATTTTTGCCCGAGGCCAGGGCGGTTAAGACGTTAAAGACAGCCGCGTCTTTAAACACCGCGTCCACTTGCTGGGTCAGGATTAAGAAGCGCCTGTTCAAAATACCCCACTCGCCGATAAAAATATCCTCCTGCGACCTGACAAAAAAGTCGAAGGTGAGATTTGCCTCGCGCGCGCTTTTAAGATGATAGTTCATAAGAGCATCACAAATGGCATTAAGATAAAAAGGTTTTCCTGAGCTCAAATTTACGATAAAGGATAGAATCTGCTCTGAAACACTCAGGGATTTAAGTTTGCCGCGGATAAAAGCACTACTTGTCTTATTATCAAACGGCTGCAAATCTATTTTCTCGAAATTCCCAAACAGGAGAGCCAGGTCCTCAGCCAAAATCTTCCGGGCGAGATCTTTCTTAGAACTGAGCAGGACATACATTGTATTTTTATTAAGCATGATATGCTTACGCCAGGAAGCGTAAATATCTTTAGGCGGCGTCAATGCCAAAAGATGGAATTCATCAAGGATCAAAACGCAGTATTTTCCGCTCTCAGCGTTAAATTGTTCTACCAGCTCAAGTAGTTTCGCGAATACTACTTCAGTTCTTCTGGCGTATCTTTCAGAAAGGATCTTTCTGGCGAAAGTTGTCGTCTTAGGGATGTATTTAGCGCACCTTTCCAAAAGAAAAACTATATCATCCTTCAGGCCGTTATGGCTGTTCTTGAGAAAAGAAAAAAACAGGTTCCCGATAAATCTCTCCCCGAAAGAATTTGCCTCCTCATGCCTGATCTCTATATATACCGTAACGATGCGCGTATCGCAGTATTGAGAAAGCCAGTGTTTAAGCAGAGAGGTTTTTCCAATCAGCTCCGCGCCGATTATGGCCATATTCTGCCTATAACCTTTGCTTAAGGCATCAGAGCGCTTATTCAAAAGCTCTAACAAATCCTGGCGTCCGTAAAATTCCATAATATTGTGTGTCTAGCGCGATAAATAATAATAAGGATTTTGCGAGATGCAGCCTTTCCTTATCTGAAAATGCATTAATCCGCCGCATTGAGCAATAGCCATCCCGCGGGTTATATAATCACCCGGCTTGACTAATATGCGCGACAATGAAGCGTACACACTCATCAGGCCTTCAGGATGAGAGATAATTATAGTCTTTCCGTAACCCCTGAATTTCTCTTCCGCGAAAACAACCCTTCCTGAAGCTGAAGCCACAATATCGGATTGCGCGTAGAGGCGCAGGGTAATCCCCTTACTGGGTGAATTCCCGATTTTATCCCCAAAACCACTGACAATTTTACCCTTCACCGGCCAGATAAAATCTTCAGACACACCGGTATTCAATGAATCCATGGTTCGACTACGCGGTTCACCATTGAAGCTGAGCAAAGTCGAGGCATCAAGAGAAAGCGCTCTATGTTTATCAGGTATTAGAATTGACTGTCCGCTGGCAATGAGAGTTGAATCAGCGATAGTATTAGCCATAAGGATTTCCTCAATACTCACCCCATAAATCCTGGCAATCCTCCACAAAGTCTGGCCCTTTTGGACGCGGTGATACAGTCCTCGCGACGGTTGTATTGTTTTTTGAGGCCCGGACAATACGGTCTGCCGGGGGGCTAACTCAACTGTGGCACAGCCGGACAAAACCAAAATGACAAACCAAATTCCAAGAATATTTTTAGAAATTTTGAATTCTTGAATTTGATTTTTGATATTTGATATTTGCATTTTGATATTTTAAGAGCGGGTGAGCGGAATCGAACCGCCATAAACAGCTTGGGAAGCTGCCATTCTACCACTGAATTACACCCGCAAACATTCCTCAACTAATTTTATCGAGCAAAACTCACTGCACATAGTGCAGACATCCGTATCTTTAGGCTTAGAACTATCGCGGTATTCCTGGGCTCTTTCCGGGTCAATTGACAAAGATATCTGTTTTTTCCAATCCCTCTTTTTTCTGGCCAAAGACATTTCCCTATCCCAGTTTAACGCGCCCTTAACCCCCTTAACAATATCCGCGCTATGAGCGGCAATTTTTGAAGCAATCACCCCTTCCCTTACATCCTCAACCGAAGGATGCCTCAAATGTTCTGCCGGGCTGACCACGCATAAAAAATCCGCACCTAAGCTTGCCGCCAGCGCCCCTCCGATAGCCCCTGAGATGTGGTCCCGGGTTGAAGCAATATCAGTTACCAGCGGCCCTAAAACATAAAATGGGGCATTATCACAAAGTTTTTTTTGGAGGTCTATATTTTTTTGAATCTGATTTAAAGGCACATGCCCCGGCCCCTCAATCATCACCTGGACATTTCTTTTTCGTGAACGCCGGGCGAGTTTTCCCAAAAGCCTCAACTCCCCTATCTGGGCGCTATCAGTAGCATCCAATATTGAACCCGGCCTCAGTCCGTCACCCAAGCTTAAGGTAATATCATACTCATACGCGATATCCAGGATTTCATCGAAACACTCATAAAACGGGTTTTCTTTTTTATTATTAAACATCCAGCTGGCTAACATCGCCCCTCCCCGGCTGACGATATCCAAAACCCGCGGACTTTTCTTAACCAACGCGACTGTTTTTTGAGTAACTCCGGAGTGTATAGTCATAAAATCCACTCCGCCTTCGGCCTGGGAGCGAATTACCTCCAGGATGTCCTTGGCAGTCATCTTAAGCAGAGAACCTTTGTTTTTAGCCGCGCTTTGAGCCGCCTCGTATATGGGAACGGTACCGAAAGGAATATCCGAATCCTTAATTAGGGTTTTTCTTATTTTAGGGATATCTCCACCCACGCTTAAATCCATTACCGTATCCGCGCCGGCCACACAAGCGGCCTTTAACTTTTGAAGCTCATCGCCGACATCAATTTCATCACCGGATGTCCCGATATTCACGTTTATTTTAGTAGATAAGCCTTTACCAATCGCGCAAGGCTTCTTAATCCGGCGTTTTTTATTATTAGGAATAACAATTATCCCCGAAGCAATACCCTTCTTCAAAAAAGAAACACTTACCCCTTCCTTTTTAGATACCGCTTCCATCAGTTCGGAAGATTTATTATTCAATGCTAATTCTAATTGAGTCATGGTCAAAGAAACTCTAAACTCTAAATCCTAAACTCTAAACAAACTCAAAACACAAAACATAAAACTCTAAACATGTGTTTTGGGTTTATGATTTTAGCTTTTGGATTTGTTTAGGATTTAGGGTTTCGGATTTAGGATTTTAAATCAGTTATCGCCTTTTCAATATCCCCGGCTTCACAAATTGCCCGGACCACGGCGATATTTTTGGCTCCTGCCCCTCTTACTAATCCTATGTTATTTTTATCAATTCCCCCGATAGCCGTAACCGGAAGGCTAACCCTGGAAAGAACATTTTTCAATAATTGTAAACCCACGGCCGGATAATCCGGCTTTGTGGGAGTTGAGAAAATCGGGCCCACGCTGATATAATCAACCTTTTCTTTCTCCGCCGCGGCTGCCTGCGCGAGGCTATGGCAGGATTTCCCGATGATTTTTCCCGGACCAAGCAGTCCGCGGACAGCTTCTACCGGAAGGTCGTCCTGACCGATATGCAGGCCGTCGGCATTAACTAACTTAGCGATATCCAAGCGGTCATTAATGATGAATAAAGCCTTTCCTTGCGTAATCTTCCTTATCAAAAGGGCATTCCTATAAAATCCCTGAACATCCTCGGTTTTATCCCTGAGTTGAATTATTTTAACTCCTGCCTTTATACAGCTTTTGGCTATCTCAGCGAGCGATTTCTTTCCACAAACACTACAGTCAATTACCGCGTATATTCCTAATTTTACTATCTGAATTTTTTTCAATCTGATATAGCCGGTAGCGAATATCTTTAAAGCCCGCGGATATCCTTTTATTTTCTAACTTGGAAAATTCCTCTAAAACTCTGGCTGATTCTTTGGCCCTCTGGATATTCGCGAAAAATATATCCTGGCAATTTCTTCTCTTCAGCTCTTCTTTAATTGAGGGCTTTCCTATGTCCTTAAGGCTGTCGCGAGAATCTAAGAGGTGAATATCTTTAATCTTCCATTTCTTAGTCAGGTCTGTTACATTATGGCGCAGATTTTTAAAATTCAAAGTGAGCCTTTTATCTAAAATTATAAAACGCGTTATCTCTTCGCAGACCCGTAAACCCTCTAAGAGCCGATTCTGGTTAGCATCAATAATCCGGAGTATGCCCTTATCCATCAGACGCTCAATTCGCGTATTTTTTTTATCTGCTGAGTTGTGGAATATCCCTTGATATAAGGTATGGCCATCACCTTTCCGCCGCGGCTTTTCACAAAATCCGCTCCCACAATCTTTTCTGCCTGCCAGTCTCCTCCTTTAACTAACACATCCGGCTGAATCAACCTTATTAATTTTAACGGGGTATCCTCGGAAAAAATAGTCAGATAGTCCACGCAGGATAACGCGCTCAATACCCGGGCCCGATCAAGCTGTTTGTTTATCGGCCGGGCTGAACCTTTAATCTTTTTTACCGAAGAATCGCTGTTTAAGCCGAGCACCAATACATCAGCCAGGCCCTTAGTATCCTGAAGATACTTTATATGACCATAATGCAGGATATCAAAACAGCCGTTGGTAAAAACGATCTTTTTGCTTTGCTTCTTAAGAGCAGAAAGTATCTCCTTAAGTTCTTTTCTTGTCTTTATCTTATTACGCATATAGAACAAAATGTTAGTTTATGGTTTATAGCTGTTGTTTTTAATGCTATAAACTATCAACTATTTTTATTTACTGCTTACCCTGAACAACTCATCCTCAACCAACTCACAGATAATATGCCCTATGGTGATATGCGCTTCCTGTATCCTGGCGGTAACCGGAGACGGAACAATAAAAGAGAGCTCAGCGGCCTTACTTAACTCTCCGCCCGCGCCTCCGGAAAGACATATCGTCTTAAGCCCCATCTCCCTGGCCTTTTTTATCCCCATAATCACATTCTTGGCCTTTCCGCTGGTGGATATGCCTATAGCCACATCGCCGCTTTCGCCTAAGGCCTCTACCTGCCGGGCAAAAACTATCTCATAGCCGTAGTCATTACTTACCGCGGTAAGGATTGAGGTATTGGTGTTTAAGGCTATTGCCGCCAGGCCGGGCCTTTCCTTTTGGAATCGTCCCACAAATTCAGCCG
>DOMD01000025.1 GCA_003510525.1 Candidatus Omnitrophota bacterium | reverse complement strand
AAAAGTAAAAATAATATATGATGCCTATCTTTCCATGGATAATCGGGCGCGGATGAAAAATATATCGTATCTCTACGCGGTTGTTGAAAGTTTGACCAAGGTGATTAACCGCCGGCCGGTTGACATCGTGAAATTGGAGGCGTTGCGCGGCCTGCGTGATGTCTGGCGCCGTATTTATCAGGATACCAGGGATAAGGATAAGAAAGCCGCCCAAGAGGCAGTCGTAAACGCGGTTAAGTTTGGGGCTCAGGTAGTATCATTCAATCCTGTTGCTAAAGGGGNNTATTTATCAGGATAACAGGAATAAAAAGGCCTCCCAAGAGGCAGCCGCGAACGCGGTTAAGTTTGGCAACCGGGTATTATTGCTCAATCCTGTTTATAAAGGGGAAGATTTAGAGGTATTGGGAGATATATATCTGGAGATTTCCAATAGAGATATGGCCCTTAATTTATACACCCGGGCCTTAGGTAAATATAATGGTTCTTCAGGGGAAATAAAAAAGACCGCCCTCCAGCGTAAAATAGAGAAGATATCCGGCAGTGATTCTAAGTCATCTAGCTCACCCGCGGAAAACTTCAGCAATGAGTTTAATGAGGCGCGCGGCCTTAAGGACGAAAGTAGAGGCCCTTCCGAATTATACAACTCAGGAAAGATTTTAGCCCATCCTATTATTATGCCGCTTTTAAATACGCATGGCGGCATGTATGATTTTACAAAAATGGAGATATTCAGGCGCGGATATAAAAGGGTGCTCATTTTTAACTTCGATGCTCATCCGGATAATTACCTTAAAGATGATTCAAGCTATGATTCCACCTGGGCCTGGAAGCTGGGCAGGGAAGGCCATGCTATTGTTATCCATATGCCATCATATTTTGACGGAGACTATGAGCAATCCAAGACAAACTGGCGCCAGCGCAGGGTATATCCAACTATGCCGCTGGACCAATTATGGTGGGCCCTGCCGCGGGTGGATTTTGAAGAACAGCATCATATCATCGGCGAAAAATCCTACCCTGAATGGGCAGTATACCTATATGAAAAATACAAGACCGTTGTTGACCGCGTCTGGGTAACCATTGACTATGATTTCTTTTCTTTGCTCAGTGAAGTTGAAAATCCGGGTATGGACGGCAGGTATCCGATTTATCATTTAGCATACGAAATGATTGATGAAGAGCTTTCGTATATGGCGCGCTTCTTTAGCGATAGTAAGATTGGACTGGAAATGGTAATCCCCTCTATGCCTTCAGATTACAAGGAGTATTTTAATCTTCCTGAAGAGATAAAGAAAGAACATTTTACAAATGAAGTAACAGCAAGAATTCGCCGCGCGTTCCTAAGGTTAGCATCTAAAAAAGAGGAAGGTTCTATTTTGGCAAATAATAATTCGGGCATAAGCTCTCCGGTAAAAGACGAAGATGTCCAAAACCTTTGGGATATACAGCAAATTGATTTTGAAGAGAGAGATATTCGCCGGCAGGCGTATGAATGTTTTAAGAAGTTACTAAAAGAGGAAGTAGCGCTTCCTACTCATCAAACAGAAGTTAAGGCTTTAGTAAGGTTAATTGTGCTGTATGCCGACAGAAAAAGGCTTAATGATTTACTAAGCGAGAGTTTCTTCAGCCCTCTGGCGATAGTGGAAGATTTAGGCGCTACCTATAATAATAGATTTGAAGATGGCGCGCCGTATATTATTGCCAACGCGCGCATTCTCTGGGCGGGAGACAAGAAGGCATACTTAGGGAAATTAAATGAGCATAGTAAATTCAACGCGCGGCTGCTTTCTATGGAGTGGGCAGAACAAAAAGAACTGCTCCGGGCAATTTTCAGGCAGGGAAAAGCTTTTAAAGAGAGTTTCATTAAAAAAGATGGCCGGGCAACCTTGAAGACATATTGGCTGCCGATAAAAGATAAGGTGTTTACTATGACCTGTTCTTTAACCGGAGTGATACGCGAAATTTCAGAACAGAATATCAAACACTTCTCAAAGTATGCCTTATCTAAATTCGGTAATGTCAAGCCACAGCGCTCAGAGATAATCAGGACAAAAGTAGAGGAGGAAATACGTCAGTGCGCGATACAGCGCCATATTTGGCCGCGGGTTTTGTTTAACCGCGCGCGGGCAATGCTTATTCTGACCGATAGTGCCAAATGGTATAAGTATATTCCCGTGAAGGGGGAAGGGGATGTTCAAAGTTATGATATGGCCGCTGAAAGCTTTAATACTACGCGTGATTTAGAAGAGGTGAACGATATTTTCTATACCTCTTTTCAAAGAAAACCATCCAGCTCTCCGGTAAGCAAAAGGACGGAAGCGTCCTCAGTTTTTACTATCCCTGCTGTCAGCCCTGTGGCGGAAAATGAGCATAAGGAACAGGGTGTTGTCCCTATTTTACCTATTTTAAAAAAAGCTGTTGGCTCCCAGGTTAGACATTTAAGATTAGTTCTTTTTAGCGCGGAGGAGAAGATAGCGTCTTCCGCGGTAGAAAATGAAAGTTATAAAAATATTCTGGAATATGTCGAACAATTATATAAATATTCCGGAAGAGTTGTGTATTATGGGACATTTCTTGGGTTAGTAAGGACAAGGATTAAGGATGTCGATGGTCTGTTTGGGAAATCACGCTATAAGCATGTTACAGGTCAGATTGAGCAGGCGATTTATTGGGCAAGTCCCGCATCTAGATTTGAGTCTGTGTATACTTCGCCTGCTGCGGATTTTGACGCTTCAACTGCTTCATGGCGGGAAATGGAAGAAGTTATGGATGAGCAAGAAATAACCAAGCCGGATAGGTTTGAGCCGGTTATTCTCGCGTTTATGGCCGAGCCTTTCTTTAAGATGTTTAATAGGGAGATAGAAACGGATTTGAAGAGTTCTGTCAAAATTACTATTGAGGGCAGACTGCCGTTTAACTTACTAATAATTGAATCCAAGAAATATTTAATCAAGAGACTGAAGCTTACAGAGTCATTTGCCTGGATGGATGAGGAATGGAAGCAGGCTATTAAGGAGATTAAGACTCAATCTTCACCCTGCGCGTCAGAGCCCGCGCTGCCTTTGGCGTTAATAAATAAAGCGATAGAAAAACAGAGCTTCCTGCCGGAAGATGTTTTATCCCAATATATCGCCAAGGAAAACATCCCCCGCAGTATTGTTTTTAAACCGGAAGTCTATGAAGATAACAAGTTCAGGATTATCTATACAAAGAGTGATGATTTTGAGGCGATTACCGTGATTACTTCACGGGAGGAGCTGCCTTCGGTGTTGACTTTAGGGGGGGTGCGTTTTCTCGAGCCTCGTCAGGATAAATTTCAGGAGAAGTCCGCGGCACTCTTAAAAGATGCCCTTGTATTAGTCGAGCGGATGGATTTAACCAATGTCCTCTGGTCTAATCCTATGGATGGGGCAGTGGTAGTGATACTTAAGAATCCCGCGTCGGAAAAATCAAAATTCGAGATACTTAAGTTCTGGACGCAATCATTGGTTGCTGCCGGATTTGCCGGCCAGCAGCTGATTGTTAAGCTTGAGTTAGGCACGGATGAGTTGGATATGAGTGTTATTCAAGGCGCGTATAAGAAATCCCTGGTTGAATTAGCAAAACGAGGCGTGGATATTTCCCGCCATAGCGAAATCTTTGCCACTTCCCGGCGCTTAAAAGACGGCGGCTGGCCGCAACGCAAGTGGAAGCTTACCGCCCAAGGAGCAAAGCGAAACCTGGATACGCTCTTAGATCTATTAAAAAAATATAGCTATGACTTAAGCAGGTTTAAATTTAAACCGGGGGAAAAAGTGGGTGTGATAATACACGGAGCCGGTTTTATTGGTTTGACTATGGCTGAGGTTCTCTCTTTAGATAAGAATTATATTTTGAGGGGCCTGGCGGATGCCGAGGCGGCAATCTATAATCACGAAGGATTAGACAGCAACATTCTAAATACATTAGCCAAAAAAGGAAAGCCGGTTAAAGAGTATCTTCGTTATAAAGAGGCGCGGTTACTTCGCCCGGAGGAATTATTACGGCAGGAGGCGGACATTTTGATTACTGCCTCAGTAGATGAGTTGATAAATGAGAATAATTATGCCGGCATTAAGGCCCGGGTTATTTTTGAAGCAGCCAATAACAGTGTAAACAAAAATGTAATCAGGCCGCTCCAGGATAAAGGGGTATTATATGTGCCGTGGCTTATTACTAATGGCGGCGGTGGATACGCGGCATTTGAGGAATATTTTCATACGGTTGCCGCGAAAATAAAAGATTGGGATTTTATCCGCGAGCATGTGGAGTCAAAAATCCTGGAAAACGCCCGGTTCCTGGCCTGGGTATTCTTTAACTTATGGCTTAAGGAATACAGAGGGGATAAATCCATCACCTTATTTGATATTATCTATGATAAGGCCAAGGAAATACGCCAGGCCCGCGATATTTACCGTTATAAGCCGACGACAGAGGTAACTGAAACCGCTGAATTTAAAGTGAGCCGCCGG
>DOMD01000006.1 GCA_003510525.1 Candidatus Omnitrophota bacterium | reverse complement strand
GCGAAGGATCTCGTCTTTTAAATTACCGACGAGATTCTTCGGTCGCTCTGCTCCCTCAGAATGACAAAATGGTCATTTTAAGAGATTATGACACAGTCTGCTTGTGACCTTGTGACTTTACAATTCTGGCAGGCACGCCGATAACTACCGCGCCTTCGGGGATGTTTTTACCTTTAGTTACCACGGCTCCGGCTCCGGTTACGGCCTTGCGGCCTATTTTTAGCGGAGCGATCAAAATCGTGCCTGAGCCTATAAAGACCTCATTGCCAATCTCTGTCTGGTGTTTACGCTGTCCGTCGTAATTGGCTATAATGGTTCCCGCGCCTATATTTACATTCTCGCCTATTTTCACGTCGCCCAGGTAACTTAAGTGCTTGGCCTTACTATTCACTCCTATGCTTGATCTTACCACTTCCACAAAATTTCCGATCTGCGCCTTATCCTTAAGGCGCGTGCCGGACCTGATTCTAGCAAACGGCCCGATTTCGCAATTCTTCCCTATCCGGACATCGTCTTCAATTACGGTCAATGGATAAATTATGGTTCCCTTGTCAATTTTCACGTTTTCCGCTATATAAGTGGTAAACGGATCAATTATTTTCACGCCCCGCGAAATAAATTCAAAAAGTCGCTGGAATCTCTTGCGATCCTGCTCAAGGAGCTCTTCAATCAGCCTGTCCTTATGGTGAGGCGCTATTTTCTTAGAGTCAGCGGCGCGCGTCATCCGATTTCTTCTTCAATTGCTTGGGCAACTGAACTCCCTATGCTTTCTATAAAACTCTTATTTTCACCTTCCACCATTACCCGGGCAAGCGGCTCCGTCCCGGAATATCTGACTAAAATCCGGCCGCTTCCTTCCAGCCTGGCTTGAGAGCGGGAAATCGCCGCCCAAACCAGCGGCATAGATTCAAGCGGCTTCTTTTCCTTTACCTTTATATTTATTAGCACCTGGGGTAATTTGCGCATACACCGGGAGAGCTCGTTTAACTGCTTGCCGCTTTCTTTCATTACCTTAAGAATCTGCAGGGCGGAAATCAGGGCATCGCCGGTGGTAGAATGGTCTAAAAAGACTATGTGTCCCGATTGTTCACCGCCGAAGGACAGATTGTTCTTCAGGCACTCATCCACCACGCATCTATCGCCTACATCGGTAGAAATTANNATATTCCCTTTCTTATCCACCATAATCAACCTGTCTCCGTCTCCGTCAAAGCAAAATCCCGCCTCCGCCTTGTGGCTGGTTATGAACTTAGCTAAGTTTTCAGGATGCAGGGCACCGCAATTTAAATTAATGTTCATTCCGTTTGGCTGATCGTTTAAAGAAATCACTTCCGCGCCCAATTCCTTAAAAACCAGAGGAGCAACCTCCGAAACCGCTCCGTGAGCGCAATCCAGCACAATTTTCAATCCGCCCAGGTCTAAGCGGGGAGCCACAGACTTGATAAAATNNATTAGAATCCGCGAGATTAGTAAATATAAGCTCCTCTATCCGGTCCTCCTGGGACTTGGGAAGCTTATAGCCGGAGCCGGAAAAAAACTTTATCCCGTTTTCTTCAGCCCTATTGTGAGAGGCGGAAATCATCACCCCTAAATCAGCCTTAAGGTTCTTAGTTAAAAAGGCCAGGCCGGCGGTAGGGATTATACCTGTAAGAAAGACGTTGACCCCATAAGAGGAGAGGCCGTTTAAGAAAACTACTTCCATCCTTTGCCCGCTCAAACGGGTATCCTTACCCACTACTATCTTTAACTCCTTACCGCTTGCTTCTCTTTGGTTTTTCTGGGAGAGTAAAAGATAAGCCGTTGCCTTGGCCAGCTTAAATATCATTCCGTCAGTTAACGGATATTCTCCGGGGATGCCCCGGATACCATCAGTGCCGAACAATCTATCTGTAGGGTTATATTTCACTTGAAAATCTCCTCTTTAGTGCGATAAATCGCACCGCTACATGACACGGACGATTCAAGCTCTATTTTCATCCTCATTGGTGCCGCGCCGCCTTCGGCAGGGCATGAAAGTTTCATTTAATCGCTTTTTCAGTTTGCTCTAAAGAATCCGAATCGCTTTTTTGGACTTCTCCATAGCCATAATATCCGTATCTATCCGCGTGTTCCTTCGTTTCTGTTTGAGTAAGGATAAACCCCAGAATTTTAGCGTGAACATGCTCCAGCATATTCTGGGCCTGCTTAACCACCCGGCGCGGAGTCCGATGAGCCTGGACAACAAATATGACTCCATCTACCTGAGAGCTAATAACGCAGGCATCCGTAAGAGGCATTATCGGAGGAGAATCCAGGATAATGTAATCAAATTTTGATTTCAATTCTTGTAATAACCCACGCATCTTCTTGGAACTCAATAATTCCGACGGATTGCGGGGAATTTCTCCCCGGGGTAAAACGGTTAAATTGCGTATCCTGGTCTGACCAAGGGTGGATTCCAGCTCGGCGCCGCTGGCCAGGATATCCGATAATCCCGCGGCAGATTTTATAGCTAATAATTGGTGGACCGTCCCGGCCCGAAGATCGCAATCAACCAGGAGAATTGACCTTTCTAAATCTCCGGCCATAGTAATTGCCAGATTAACCGCGGTAGTGGTCTTTCCTTCGCCCTCCAGGGAACTGCAAATAGCCAGGGTCTTTAAGGGCCTGGATAAATTATTTAACAGGATATTGGTGCGTAAAGAGCGGTATTGTTCCGCTATGCTCGAGCTGGGATCAAAATAAGTAACCACGCCCGGGTCTATCCCGGAATCATCGGTGGCCTTAGCGATATACCCGGAGTTTCTTGATCTCTCTTGCGCGGGCGGCTTTTGAGCCTCAAGCGGCGACTGAACAGGAAATGCCGCTTCTTGGTTACGAGCTATTTTCTCTTGGGTCGCCTTATTTAACGCCTCACCTATACGACTCATACCTTCTTCCTTCCTTGCTGTTTGCTTTACCAATTTCAATAATCTCTTCACTTACCCATTCCCGGGCCGGCACTGACGGCTCAAGCACGCTGGCTATTTTTGTTTCACCTTTAAATTCTTCCATTGCTTCTCTAAGAAGCTCAAGGGTTATCTGCCTGGTCTCCAGGACATAACTCACCAATAAAGCGCTGTTACAAATCATATTGATTACCCTGGGGATACCTTGAGAATAATTATAAATCNNCTCTGCCTAAACTGGGTAAGCTCCGGTGTCTGTAATTTATCTTTTAGACCTGGCTGTCCGCTTAAGACAATCTGGATCATTTTCTTCTTTTCCGTCTCCAAATTTGACAACATCCGGATTTCCTCAAGCATCCTCAAGCTAAGATTCTGCGCCTCATCAATAATCAAGACCACATTAGAATTCAAAGACAACTGCTCAATCAGGAATTTCCTAAGACTGCTTAGCAAGCTGGATTTTGTCTTCGCGGCGCAATTAACTCCCAGGTCTTCCAGGATACAGCTTAAAAGCTCCTTGGGGGTAAGATAGGTATTGGTAATCATAACTACCTTAGCGGCAGGATCTAATTTACTCAACAAAGTCCGGCAGATAGTGGTTTTACCTGAGCCAATCTCTCCGGTAACAACGGCAAACCCTCTCCTCTCAGCGATGGTATAGAGCAGGCCGTCAAGGGCCTGGGTATGCCTCTGGCTGGGAAAGAAGAATTTTGAATCAGGAGTTATGGTAAAAGGGTTTTCCCGGAAGTTATAGAATTTTTCGTACATATTATTTTAGGGCCATTCTTATTTAAATTGATAAATGTTCTGTAACTTGATAAAAATTATATAGTTATAACAAATGATTGAATGGCCCTGATCAGGTTCTTTCAATCAATATAAACAAGAAAG
>DOMD01000084.1 GCA_003510525.1 Candidatus Omnitrophota bacterium | reverse complement strand
TTTTTTATAGCTAATGGCCACAAAGGTTTCAGCTTCGAGAAAGCGCGCGGATAGGCATAGCTCTAACCCCGCCATGATGGCAGTTACCAGTGGAAAGAGTAGAGGGGGAGCGGAGAGGGAAAGAAGCGCGAGCAAGATAAGTTAAAGTTCGGGGAATTAAGTTGTGTGTCCCCGGAATTCCGGAATTCCCCCGAATTCCCCGGAATAGTTGTTCCATGCAAAAGAGTGTATTATGTCTTGCAATTTAACTATAACTAAATTATAATACATAATTATGAATGAGACGCCGTATAGCCAACTACAGCTGCGCGAGATATTTCACCTTGAGTTCCTACGGTGGCTGGGCAGAAAGCTCAGAGCGGAAAATTATGCCCTTAAGGGCGGCGTTAACCTGCGTTTTTTCTTCAACAGTTTCAGGTATTCGGAAGATATGGATCTGGATGCCTCCGGTATAAAGGTGGATACCTTAAAAAAAATTGTCATGAAAATCCTCGAAGCACGGTCTTTTCAGGAACCATTCAGGCCATTCGGAATAGAAAAAATAACCACGCCCGATATGTCAAAGGCGAAACAGACCGAAACGACCCAGCGCTTCAAAATTCATCTGCTTACAGCCGCGGGAGAGGATTTATTCACAAAAGTCGAATTTTCACGCAGAGGTTTCAAGGGTGAGATGGCCGTCCAGCCGGTTTCAGACACTGTCCTTCGCTCTTATAAGTTGCCGCCGTTAGTATGCCCGCACTATAGCGCCGAGGCGGCAGTCCTTCAAAAGGCCGAGGCGCTTGCCTCACGCTCTATTGTCCAGGCGCGGGATGTCTTCGACCTTTATTTATTGAATACGCAGGTTGATTTGTCATCTCGACCCAGGGTGGCCTCACGTAGAATGGCCCCGGCTTTGTTGGAGAAAGCGCGGGAGAACGCGCTCGAGATAAGTTTTGAGCAGTTCCACGACACCGTTATATCTTTTTTGGCGACTGAAGATAGGGCGGTTTATGATAATGCGGCAATATGGGACGAGATAAAACTTAAGGTCATCGAATTTATCGATAAAATTGGGCAAGGCGATGTCTAAAATCTCTATTTTATCAGCCATAAAGAAATTAAAGCGGTCAATATTCACAACGCGCGAAGCGTCGGCCTGTGCCGGTGGGAGCATGTCTAATACCATTCAAGCGCTGAATCATCTGGCGAAAGAAGAGGTGGTGATCAAAATTACCCGCGGCGTCTGGGGGCTTGATATGGGGGGCGGGCGGTTCAGCCAGTATTCCGTAATACCCTTTTTGCTTCCCCGAAGCCGCGTTTACGTGTCATTCTTAAGCGCCTTGCATCTTCACGGCATTATAGAGCAGATCCCTCAATCAATTATGCTGGCGTCCACGGGCCATACAAAAACGGTAAGGACTAAGCTCGGGACCTTCTTTTTCCATAAAATTTCACCCGGATTCTTCAAGGGTTTCGGCTGGTACAAAGGGGTGGGGGAGTTTTTAATAGCTGAAGCGGAAAAGGCGCTTATTGACTGCTTTTATCTCTCCGCAAGAAAAAAGAAGCAGTTTGGTAATTTCCCCGAGCTAAGTTTTTCCAAAAGTTTCAGTTTCAAGAAGGCGCGCGGATGGGCAGGGGAGATACCTGATAAAAGACTGCGGGCGTCAGTACTTGAAAAACTGAGCGCTCTGCCGGGCGGCTTAAGATAAATGTCCGGCCAATAAATGTCATTTTAATGCATAAAGTCATTGAAAAAAGTGTATAAATATGACATAATTTAACTATGAAAAGAGATATTTGGGATAAATTGATAGAATGGAAAAATAAAAGAGATAGAAAGCCGCTTATTCTCAAAGGGGCGCGTCAAGTTGGAAAGACCTACATTCTCCGGACTTTCGG
Organism: Candidatus Omnitrophota bacterium; assembly: GCA_003510525.1. Lineage (GTDB taxonomy): Bacteria > Omnitrophota > Gorgyraeia > Gygaellales > UBA12090 > UBA12090. Next base: position 5,444 of record DOMD01000084.1, on the reverse strand, counting down.
TAAAGAGTGTTTTTCTCAGGTACATTATCTGAATTTTGAAAAATATGAGCAATTAGCCGAAATTTTTAAAGGTGATCTCACCCCTCAGAGTATACTTCGGGATTTAAGTTTTTATTTGAACGCGCCTATCCATAAAGAAAATGACCTTGTTATTTTAGACGAAATTCAGAATGTTCCCAGGGCCTTAACAAGTTTAAAGTATTTCCAGGAAGAATTGCCAGAACTGGCCATTTGCGCGGCCGGATCACTGTTAGGAATCCATATGTCCGATGAATCTTTTCCTGTTGGGAAGGTCGAATTCTTAAATATGTTCCCCATGTCATTTGAAGAGTTTTTGCGGGGGGAAGGGGATATAAAATCATTAGAATTTCTTCGGAATCGCGAAAAATCCGAGGCCATACCAGAGATCATTCATACCCATCTTTGGGAACAATTAAAAATATATTTTGTGGTAGGAGGCCTTCCGGAAATTGTCAAAACCTTCGCGGAATATAAAGATGACTTATTTGTCGCGTTGCAACAAGTGAGGGAGAAACAGGATAATTTGATATCAACATATGTTGCTGACATAGCCAAACATTCAGGGAAACAGAATGCCATGCATATTGAACGGTTGTGGCGTAACGTTCCAGCGCAACTGGCCAAGGAGCATGATGGTTCGGCTCAGAAATTTAAGTTTAAAGGAATCATTCCCGGGATCAGCAGGTATTCGAGACTGGCAGGGAGTATAGATTGGCTGGGTACGGCCGGTCTTATAGTAAAAGCACTCATCGTCAATAGCGGACAACTTCCTTTTTCAGCGCATGCTACGGAAAACAGTTTTAAGCTGTATGTTTTTGATGTTGGCCTATTGGGAGCTTTAAGCGGGCTGCCTCCAAAGTCTATCCTAGAGTATGAATATGGTTCCTACAAGGGATACTTCGCGGAAAACTTCGTCGCGCAGGAATTCGTTTGTTCGGGCGCGAAGGAGTTGTATTGCTGGAGAGAAGGATCTTCAGAGGTAGAATTTTTAAGAGAGATTAACGGAGATGTTCTTCCCGTTGAAATCAAGTCGGGATGGGTAACCCAGGCAAAGAGCATAAAAATCTTTGCTCAAAAGTATCATCCCAAATACAGAACGATCTTCAGCGCCAATAATCTTTCCCTCGATCCGGTTCATAAAGTCCGCCGGTACCCGCTCTATTTGGCTTCTTGTTTTGGGCAAGCCGAGACTTGCCCCTGAAACTTTTGACCCGCTGGGATCCGGTTTGGAGAGTTTTTATGAAAGCAGGGGATCAGGCACATGTCCCAGGAATTACCGGAAAGATTCAAGGTCGTTTAAAATCTTTCAATACTCAAAAATCTCCCCTAACCCCTCTTTTTTAAAGAGGGGGATTTTCCGACCCCGCCCATAAAAAAATAAATCGTAAAAAAAGCAATCTTTGTGTTATAATAAGAAAAAATTTATGTTTTAATCAGACTATGTCGCAATGTCATCCTGAGCGATAGCGAAGGATCTCGTCTTTTAAATTANNTCAGAATGACAAAATGGTCATTTCAGGAGATTATGACACAGTCTGAATGGGAGTAGTATGGAGAAAGCCGCGAACAGCGTATATATCACGGATAATTTCATAAGGTTCGGACTGGAGGCTTTACCGGAAATTGATATCCGCTCTTTAAGCAAAGAAGAGGTTGTTGAAAAGCTGAAAGCCTTATTTAAGAATAACCGTAGTATGAGCGAACATCTTGTCCTGGGCATACCGCGCACCCAGGTCGCGGTTAAATATTTAACCTTGCCCGCGCTTAATGACCAGGAAATCGCCAAAATGACCGAGTATGAGTTAAATAATCTTTTTCCTTATAAGCCCGATGAATTGATTTATGATTATACCGTGATTAACAAGGGTTCCGATGGTTATTCGCGGGTTATGCTGGTTGTGGCCCCCAAAGAATCTATTCTTAGCCGAACTCGCGCTTTAAGCCTTGCCGGGCTTGTGCCTGAGTCAATTAACCTAAGCACGGTTTCCCTGTTTAACCAATTCACCGCGCGCAAAAGGCGGCCGGATGATTATTTGTTGATTAACCTTGACGATGCCTTTATGGAGATGCTCCTGATAAACGAAGGAAAGCTCAGTTTTAGCCGGGGGATAAGCCTGAAGGGATCCCGGGAGGTAAAAGATTTAGTTAAGAAAGTAGAAGAAAATATAACAATTATCAGAAATAAGGGAGGTGTAATTAATGCTATAATCTTAAGCGGTCAAGGGCAGGAGTTAAGAGATTTCGCCCGCGGACTTGAAGAGATTATGCCTTCCAAGGTAGAGATTGATGATTCTTTGGCGGTNNCTGCTTTTTTTAATTTCATCTTTATGCGCCAATATTGTATTCCAAAAAATGAAGGTCAGGCAGGAGTATTTATCTTTCATTAAAGCGGAGATTCAGGAGATAAGCCCTCAGACATATACCCTGCGGGAAAAAAAGCTTAAGACGCAAATAGTAAAGAATTCCATCAACTCCGCGAGATTGGCTTTAAGCCTGCTTGCCGAGTTATACCGGGTGGCGCCCGAAGAAATATCCCTGAATACCCTGGCTATTTCTCAGCAAAAGATTCCCGGGGTAATGGTTTTAACCGGGCAGGGGAGAGATTCTGAAAGCGTCTTGCGATTTGCCAACGCCCTCAAGGAATCAGCTATAATAAAAAGCGCGGACGTGGGTAATATTTCGCGGCTAAAGTCCGCTAAAGAAGAGGGAATGGTGGGTTTTGAGATCCGCGCCAACCTGGAATAAGGGTATGAGGTAAATGTTAAAAATACGAAAACCAACACAAAGAGAACAGCTTTTATTTTCTATCCTGCTTTTGGTTTTTTTGGCGGTTTTAGCCAGAAACGGTATCCGGCGGCTATTTATCAGCTCTCAGCGTTTAAACGAAGCAATATCCGTAAGCGAGAAAGAAATAGCCCGGCTTAATGGCGTTTTAAAACAGGCGCGGTTAATAAATGCCGAATATGATGAGGTTTTCTCGGGATATAAAGGGCTGCAGAGCTCCGATAATTTACTTCAGGAAATAGGCAATGTTGCCAGGAAGTTAAATTTAAGTATTTTCAGTATAAAACCAGCCTTGATCGAGGATACGGATAAATACAAAGTGTATAGCGTAAAAATAGAGAGCCGGGACGAGATAACGGCCTTTATTAAGTTTTTATATAATCTTACTGAAGGTGTAAAAGGCATTGGCGTCCAGCACCTCCAGATAAACGCGCAAAATAAATCTGAATTGCCCCAGATAAGCCTGATGCTTAAGGCCATACTATTTAAGGATTGATAATTATGTGAAACAATCATGCCCGCCGAAGGCGTGGCACCAATGAGTATGAAAATAGAGCTTGGACCAGCCGTGTCGCGTAGCGGTGCGATTTATCGCACCTGTAAAGGGATTTTCGAGTGAAAACATTAAACAGGGAGAGCTTATGCCGCGTCATTCCAACATTAAATTTAGTGTTGTGTGTGAGTGTGCTGGGATTAGTTTTGTATCTTCTTTCAATCTGGAAGCATCTTTACCAGCCGCGGATGCGGAAATTTGAGACAGCGGTTATTGAGCCATCAATAAAATTACGAGAGGCTCCTGTGTTCAAGGAAGAGCTTTTTAAAAACCGGCGGTTGTTCAGCGCTTCTTTTGCCGGGAAAGTCCAGGAGAAAGAATCCGTGTTTATCCTTCTGGGGGTTTCTATGGGAACGAAAAATTTAGCCATGATTCGCGACCAGGCGGAAAATAAGAATTATTACTGCGCCTTGGGAGATAACATAGGTTCTTTTAAAGTAAAACAGATTCTTAGAGATAAAGTGATACTTGAGTCCGCGGACACTACCCTGGAGTTAGTCAGATGAGGATAGCCTTAATTTCAGTCTTTTTGCTCTTTATTTCTTTTTTTGCTCAAGCGCAGGAAGCTAAGTTTATTACCCTTGATGTCAAGGATATGGAGCTTGGCGATGTCCTAAGGATGGTTGCCGACCAAAGCGGTTTGAATATTGTTGCCTCTAAAAACGTTAAAGGCTTGGTTTCCATAAATCTTCAGGACGCTCCGGTTGATACGGCATTGGAGGCGATTCTAAAGGTAAATAATTGCGGGTATGTGAAAGAGGACAATATTATTCAGGTCTACACTTATCCTGAACTCAGCCAGAAGGAACAATTCACCCGGCTGATTACCCGGGTTTTTCGTTTGGAAAACGTAAAATCAGCGGATTTAAAGACAGCTATTGCTTCTTTAAAATCAGCCCGAGGAATGATTGAGGCTGAGTCAAAGACCAATAGCATCGTGGTTACGGATACCAAAGAAGTTATAAATTCAATTGAAGGGGCAATAAAAGAGATGGATAAGAAGTTGGAAACCAGGGTCTATAAGTTAAACTACGCCAAGATCCTGGAGACGCAAAAATCTTTTCAATCAATTATTCCTCCGGGTGAGGGCGAGGTCTTAATTGATGAGCGCACCAATAGCCTGGTGGTAACCGCTTCGCCGGTATTATTAAATAAAGCGGATGCCTTGATCAATAGCTGGGATAAGCGGATCCCCCAGGTGCTGATTGAGGCCAAGATTTTGCAGATAACCCTGGACAAAAATAAATTCCTGGGTGTTGATTGGCAATATAAAAATCCGGATAAGCACAGCATAACCATTGGCGCCAGCAGTCTGCCTACTCCTACCGGGGCCACCTACATTGATGCTTTTAAGATAGGGGTTTTGGGCAGTGATGATTACCAGGTGGCCCTGCGCGCCCTGGAGAAGTCAAGTGACGTTGAGCTTATTTCAAATCCGCGTATCGTTACTTTAGACAATACTGAGGCAAAGATATTGATTGGTTCCAGCGAGCCTTACGAAGTTTTTCATTATAATCAATTCGGCAATGTGGAAAGCAAGGAGATAAAGTTTGTGGAGGTGGGCATAAAGTTGATAGTAACGCCCAAGATTGCGGAGGATGGTTTTATCACCATTCAAATCCATCCGGAAATCAGCTCTCCCCGAAGCGGAACGGTAACTAACGCTCTGGCCATTGATACTACTGAGGCCACTACGGTGATGACGGTCAAAGACGGCAACACCGTTGTTCTGGGGGGGTTGATAAAGGATAATAAGGAAATTCATATAGCTAAAATTCCCCTGCTGGGCGATATCCCGATTATTAAACATATCTTTCGCAATAAATATACCACTATGACTAAAAAAGAGGTGGTTATTTTTATTACTCCGAGAATTATAAGCCCGGAAAGCGCTTCTTTAATAAGCTTGGAAACTGAACCCTTTTTCGACAAAAGAAAAGAGGGCATCCGTAAGGCCTTTGAGAACGCGCGGATAGACACGGATAAATAGCCTAAGTAAAATGAAACCATTATGCCCCTCCGTCGGCGTGACACCAATGAGGATGAAAATAGAGCCTGGATTATTCGTGTCGCGTAGCGGTGCGAT
>DOMD01000217.1 GCA_003510525.1 Candidatus Omnitrophota bacterium | reverse complement strand
ACCGGGCAGACCTATATACCGACTATTGCCTACGTGTTCAAGGATCCGGGTTTAAGGATACACGCGCTGGGATATCTGGTTTTGTATAATCTGATGTTTATTCTGCCTTTAGTAATTATTCTAATCGCGGGGTTGGCCGGTGTTGGTTCGGAGGCATTTTCCCGGTTAATACGAAAACATTTAGGAGTAGTGAAATTATTAACCGCGGCTTTATTTTTTCTCCTNNTACTGGTTACTGGTTACTGGTTACTTATCTGCGCGCGTTGTTTCGCCGAGAAGATAACTATCCTCTACACCGGGTCAACCCATGCCGCGCTCTATCATTGTGATTGTCCGGTTCAGCCGGACGGCGGAGTGGCCAGGAGAATGGCTAAAGTCAAAGAGCTGCGCGAGAAGAATCCTGATGTTATTTTGGTAGACGCGGGAGGATTCTTTGCCGGGGGTGAGCCGGATGAACACAGCCAGGGCGTCCAATTAGATAAAACGCGCACCGAAATCAACCTGAAGGCCCTTGAGCTTATGGGCTATGACGCCGTGGCTGTCGGTGATGATGAATTTAACTTTGGCCGGGATTATTTATCCGCTCAAATAAAAAAATCAAAGATTGCCTTTTTATCCTGCAACCTGAAGATGGATGGCCTGAAGCCTTATTTGATTAAAAAAGTGTCCGGCCTTAACGTAGCTCTTATCGGCTTAACCAATCCTCAAATTAAGGCCAAGTCGGATGGATTAGAAGCACAAGACCCCTATCAGGCTTTAGCCAGAACTATTTCAGAGGTTAAGAGAAATAAGGCCGATGTGGTGGTAGTTTTAAGTTATCTGGGGGAAGAAGAAGATACTAAGTTGATTACCCAGATTGACGGTGTGGATGCTATTATNNGCCTCCCGGCAGGGCAGGCGCTTAGGAAAATTGGATATTGAATTGGAAAATAAGAAGGTTCAGGAAGCCAGGGTAGAGGATATCCGCTTATCTAATGAAATAGCCGATTGGCCCCAGCTAAAAAAACAAGTGCCGGCCTGTTTTGAGGATTCCGCCTGCCGCAAGGAGGGCTTAATCGGTAAATGCCTTAATCCCGGAAAGATAAACTCCTCTTGCGGTTATGAGAAACCCCAACAGATTTCTCTTTTGGTTATTCAGCCCAGAGATATAAAAGTCGTTCACCAGGAAAAATTTTTAAGCTTCTTAAGGAAGCTTTTTCCGGGATTGCAGGTTAATTTTGTTGATTCTGATTCCGCGGCCGGTAAATCCTGGATAGTAAGAACTCAGGCCAAGCTTTTGCCGGTGTATCTGATTGCCAAGGAGGCGGATACGCAAGGCGGATTCAAGGATATCAAGGATTTTGCCGAGCTAAAAGATGATTATTATTGTCTAAGCCCGCGGCTTTCCGGCGGCCTGATATTCATTGGCCGGCCCAGGATAGCCAATACATTAGATGTCTTTATGGGGACTAAAGGCAATAAAGGCTCAGAGGTCTTATCCTTATTAAGAGACCTCCGGGCCGGGCATAAAGAATTGGGTATTAAACTGCATTATCTGGCAATTGAGACTCAAAATGGTTTCGCCGCCCCCGGCGGCATAGCGGAATTAGAAGAGGATATGAGGCAGGTTTGTATCGCTAAATATCAGCCGGATAAGCTTTGGGATTACGCTCTTTGCCGTTTCAAAAATCAGGATAGTTCCTGGTGGGAAGTGTGTGCCGAGCAGTTTGGAATTAACCCGATAGCGATCAAGAAATGCGCTCTTTCTAAAGAAGGGTTGGATTTATTAAGAGAAAACACCGGATTGAATAAAGAACTGGAAATGTCCATCGGGCCGGTGTTTTTGGTGAATAATAATGAGGTATACGCGGCTAAAAATTTCAGCCGGGTTGAGGAGTTGGAAAAACTCTTAGGGCTGATTCCTATCGCGAAGAAGGATAAGGATTAACCTTTGCCGCGAGGCCACCGCTTCCGGCGGGGCAGGCGGGATCGTTTAGAAATTATATCTGATAAGATTCCGCGCACAGCGCGGAATCAAGTAAAATCTAAGCNNTGGATGTAACCAATCGCGACGGGGTGCAGACCTCGCGGATATGTCTTTCCAAGTTAGAAAAGACAATGATTAATGTGTACTTGAATCAAATGGGAACGGCTCAATCCGAGTTCGGCTTTCCCGTTACCCGTCATGAAACCAATTACCTGAATGCCAATCTGGAACTGGCTGAAGAAGGGTTTTTGTCTCCGATAATCTTGAGCGGCTGGATGCGGGCAACTAAGGAGGATGTAAAGGAGAGTTTTAAGCTTGTTCCCAGGTTAAAGTATGTCAATCTTTCCATATCAACATCCGACCAGATGATTGTGCATAAGTTTAAAGGAAAGTTAGATCATGCTTCAGTAATCAAGGAAATGATTGAGGCGGTGAAGTTGGCCAGGAAGCATGGCGCAGAAATTATCGGGGTAAACGCCGAGGATGCCTCCCGGACCCGGATGGATTATTTAATTGAGTTTGCCCTGGCGGCTAAAGATGCCGGGGCCGACCGTATTCGCTATTGCGATACCTTAGGCTGTGACAGCCCGTTTACTATGTATGATAGAATAAGGCTTTTAGCCGACGCGGTAAAATTGCCCATTGAAATTCATTGCCACAATGATTTAGGAATGGTGGTGGCCAATTCCGTCTCCGGAGCCAAGGCCGCCCTTGATGCCGGGGTGGATGCCTATATTAATACCTGCGTCAACGGTATGGGCGAGCGGGCCGGAAACGCTGACTTAGTGAGCGTAATTCTGGCCTTAAAATACGCCGGCGGCTTTGAGGGGAAGTATGCCCTGGATGAAAGGATGAATCTAAAGGAGGCTTGGAAGATATGCAAATACGCCTCTTACGCCTTTGGCGTGCCTATCCCCATAAATCAGCCCGGGATTGGCTCAAATGCCTTTGCCCATGAATCCGGTATCCATGCCGACGGAGCCCTTAAAGACAGAAAGAACTATGAGCTTTATGATTTTGAAGAGCTGGGCCGGGGTGAGCCGGAGATTATTGAAACGGGGCGAAAAATCACCGCCGGGGAGTATTCCGGGATCAAGGGTTTTCGCAACGTCTACGAGAAGCTGGAGGTGGAATTTAAAGATGATGCCCAGGCTACCGAGATCCTGGAGCTGGTGCGTTATGCCAATGTGCACAATCAAAAGCCGCTGGTGGATGATGAGTTGAAGTTTATCGCTCAACATCCCAAAATAGCCAGGAAGATATTCACGATGATACCGTAATATAAGTATAAGGTTAAGGTTTACCCCGTTAGAGATAACGGGTAGCTATATACGGTCGCTTAAAGGCGACCTATCTCTAACGGGGTTTAGGTCGAGGCTGAGGTTAAGGTGGAGACAAGCTTAACCTCAGCATTGGCCTTAGCCTTTAGCTATTTAATAAACTATGAATACCGTAATCGTAGGTTTACAATGGGGGGATGAGGGTAAGGGTAAGCTGATTGATATCCTGAGCAAGGACTCGGATTATATCGTGCGCTATCAGGGCGGGAATAACGCCGGGCATACCGTGGTGGTTAACGCCAAGACCTACATTTTTCACCTTATCCCTTCAGGGATATTGCATAAAGGAAAAATTTGTCTTTTGGGAAACGGGGTAGTGATTGACCCCAAGGCTTTACTGGAAGAGATAGAGACGTTAAAGAAAGAAAATATTGAATATCAGGGCCGCCTGAAAATATCCAGCCAGGCCCATCTGATTTTTCCCTATCACCGCATTTTAGACGGCCTGCGCGAGGAGAAGCGCCGTTTAAGGATAGGCACCACCGGACGAGGCATCGGCCCATGTTATTCGGATAAGGTGGCCAGATGCGGGATAAGGGTGGTTGATCTTTTCAATAAAAAACTCTTTGCCCAAAAACTAAAAGATAATCTCCTGGAGAAGAATGAGATATTTAAAAAGGCCTTTAAGCATGAGGGTTTTAAGTTTGAGGATATTTACCGGGAGTATCTTGGTTACGCCAGAAAGCTTAAAAGTTATGTAACCAACGTTCCGGTGGTTTTGGCCGAGGCCTGCTTATCCGGAAAATCAATACTTTTTGAAGGGGCTCAAGGGGCATTTTTAGATATTGACTTCGGGACCTATCCTTTTGTTACTTCTTCCTCAACCACCTCCGGCGGAGCCTCGATCGGGACAGGAGTTCCTCCCACTAAGATAAGCCGGGTAATGGGGGTGATTAAGGCCTATACTACCCGGGTAGGCGAGGGCCCGTTTATCAGTGAATTTCAGCCTTCTTTGAACCATTTAATCCGGGAAAAAGGGAAAGAATTCGGAGCGACTACCGGCCGGCCCAGAAGGTGCGGCTGGTTTGACAGCGTGATGGCCGCCTTTTCGGTCCTGGTAAACGGCGTTACCGAAATAGCGGTAATGAAGTTAGATGTTCTGGATGAGCTTAAGACCATTAAAATTTGCACTGCCTATAAATACAAAGGAAAGACCTTTAAGGAATTTCCTTATGATTTGGAGGTTTTAACCAAAGCCAGGCCGGTGTATGAGGATTGGCCGGGCTGGCAGGAGAATATTTCCGGAGTGCGTTATTACGCCCAACTTCCTCTCAATGCCAGGCGCTATTTAGACCGCCTGCAGGAACTGCTCAAGGTAAAGATTTCTTATATCTCAGTAGGCTCCAAGAGAGAAGAGACCATAGTTCGCTAATAGCTAATAGCTTATAGCGAATGGCAAATGGCTTTTTACCATAAGCCCTATGCCATAAGCAAAAATAGGGGGGATTTAGAAAATGAATTTATTCTGGNNTGGCGCCTTTAGGTTCGTGTTTGGCTTTGGGTTTTGTGGTGTATCTGATTTTCGGGGTGATTTTACCTAAAGACCCCGGCACCGATAAAATGCAGGAAATTGCCCGTTATGTCTCCGAAGGGGCCTATGCTTATTTAAAGAGGCAGTATTCAATAGTGGGGATATTTTTCGCGGTAGTTTTCTGCCTGCTTTTGTGGATGGCTCATCAGGGTTATCTGGTTATTTTTGTGCCTTTTGCTTTTTTAAGCGGCGGTTTCTTTTCCGGTTTATCCGGCTTTATCGGAATGACTATTGCCACCAAGGCTTCTAACCGCACCACCTCCGCCGCCCGGACCAGCTTGAATTCGGCCTTGAGGGTGGCTTTCTCCGCCGGAAGCGTGATGGGTTTTACCGTGGTGGGCTTAGGTTTATTGGATTTGGTTATCTGGTATGGTATTTTAGATTGGTATTACTCTACTCATCCTATTGCTATAGGGATGGATAAAATTTCCGCCATTACTTCAACTATGCTTTGTTTTGGGATGGGGGCATCCAGCCAGGCCCTTTTTGCCCGGGTAGGGGGAGGAATATTCACTAAGGCCGCGGATGTGGGGGCCGATCTTGTGGGTAAGGTTGAAGCCGGTATTCCGGAGGATGACCCCAGAAACCCGGCGGTAATTGCCGATAATGTCGGGGACAATGTGGGAGATGTGGCCGGGATGGGGGCGGACCTTTATGAGTCTTATGTAGGCTCAATTGTGGCTACCAGCGCTCTGGGGGTGGCCGCCGGCCTGGGGCTGGCCGGGGTAATCGTGCCGATGGCTATGGCCGGATTAGGAGTGGTGGCTTCAATAATCGGGACATTCTTTGTTAACACCAAAGAGGATGCCTCCCAGGGAACATTGTTGGCCGCCTTAAGAAGAGGGGTGCTGGTCAGCGCCGGGATTATTCTGGTTGCTTCGTTTTTTCTGGTGAAGTGGACCCTGGGCAGTCATAATTTAGGGTTTTACTGGTCAATCATCTTCGGGCTCCTGGCCGGGATAATCATTGGCATAGTTACTGAGTATTATACCTCATCCGGCTTTAAGCCGACTAAACAGATTGCCGAGTCGGCCTTAACCGGACCGGCTACGGTAATTATCAGCGGTATTGCCGTGGGTATGCTTTCTACTCTGGTGCCGGTGATAGTGGTGGGTGTAGCTATATTGGCTTCTTTTTATATCTCAGGAGGAGCGGTTAATTTTAATTCCGGATTATATGGGATAGCCATATCCGCCGTGGGTATGCTCTCTACCTTGGGAATTACCCTGGCTACCGATGCCTATGGCCCGATAGCCGATAATGCCGGAGGGAATGCCCAGATGTCCCATCAGCCGCCGGAGGTCAGGGCCAGGACCGATGCCCTGGACGCCCTGGGTAATACTACCGCCGCAACCGGTAAAGGTTTTGCTATTGGCTCAGCCGCTCTTACCGCCCTGGCTTTGATTGCCGCCTATAAAGACCAGGTTTTGATTTTAGGCAAAGATTTAAAGTTGGATTTGATGGATCCCAGGATTTTAGTTGGGCTCTTTATCGGTGGGATGCTCCCTTATTTATTCTGCTCTTTAACTATGCAGGCAGTAGGCCGGGCCGCGGGTAAGATTGTGGTGGAGGTTAGGAGGCAGTTTAAGGAAATCAAGGGTTTATTTGAGGGCACGGCCAAGGCCGATTATGTCCGCTGTGTGGGCATAGCCACCTCAGCCGCCCAAAAAGAGATGATTTTGCCTTCTTTGCTGGCGGTGTTGGCTCCCATCATTGTGGGTATGCTTATCGGACTGGAGGCTGAGGTCGGGCTCCTGGTCGGGGCTCTGGTTTCGGGATTTGTCCTGGCAGTGATGATGGCTAATTCCGGGGGAGCCTGGGATAATGCCAAGAAATATATTGAAGAGGGAAACTTGGGAGGCAAAGGTTCTCTGCCGCATAAGGCGGCAGTGGTCGGAGATACCGTGGGTGATCCCTTCAAAGACACCGCCGGCCCTTCCTTAAACATCCTGATTAAGTTAATGTCAATGGTTTCCATAGTCTTTGCCGGTTTCATCCTCAAGAACACCTTGATGAAGTAGTTGAAATGAAACAATCATGCTCCGCCAAAGGCGTGACACCAATGAACATGAAAATAGAGTTTAGGCTATCCGCATTCCGTAGCGGCGCGATTTATCGCGCTTGAGAGGAGATTTTCGGATGAAAGATATTATCGCTAAGAAAGTCCGGGATATGCGGCCGTCGGGGATAAGGGCATTCTTTGACCTGGTGCTGGGGATGAAGGATGTTATATCTTTAGGGGTAGGCGAGCCGGATTTTGCCACTCCCTGGAGTATCCGGGAATCGGCTATATTCTCCCTGGAGCAGGGTTGGACCAGTTATACCTCAAATAAAGGCTTGATGAAGTTAAGGATGGGTATCTCGCGTTTTCTTAAAAACCATCACGGCCTTACTTATAATCCCGATGATGAAATTTTAGTAACCGTGGGGGTGAGCGAAGCCCTGGATTTGGCGGCGCGTTCAATCTTAAATCCCGGAGATAAAATTTTGATTCCCGAGCCTTGTTATGTTTCTTACGGCCCGGTAAGCGCTTTGGCCGGGGGAGAGCCGGTGTATATCTCAACCGCCAAGTCTAATTTTAAACTCAGGCCGGAGGATATCGAGAAAAACTGTGATGCTAAAACCAAGGCCATAATTTTTAATTATCCGGCCAATCCTACGGGGCTCTCTTATACCAAGAAGGAATTAGAGGAAATCAAAAAGGTAGTTTTAAAGCATAAGCTAATTATGATTAGCGATGAGGTGTATGATGAGCTGACCTATGATTTTAAACATGTTCCTTTCGCCTCGCTATCCGGAGCAAAAAACAATACCCTTTATCTGAATGGTTTTTCTAAAAGCTACGCCATGACCGGCTGGCGGGTGGGATATGCCTGCGGCCCCAAAGAGATAATCGCGGCAATGACCAAGATTCATCAGTATACCATTATGTGCGTGTCCACAATCAGTCAGATGGCATCCTGCGAGGCTTTGCAAGGCGCTGGTTATGCGGTTAGTGAAATGAGGCGGGAATATCAGAGGAGGAGAGAGCTTGTGGTAGACGGCCTAAACCGGATGGGGCTAAAGTGCCTTAAGCCCCAGGGGGCCTTTTACGCCTTTGCCTGCATAGAAAGCACCGGCTTAAGCTCAATGGATTTTTGCTCCAGGCTCCTCAAGGAACAGAAGGTGGCGGTGGTTCCGGGAAATGCCTTTGGAGATTCGGGAGAAGGCTATATCCGGATTTCCTACGCCTCAAGCTTAGAGAATCTGCGCGAGGCTTTAAGCAGAATAGAAGCGTTTTTAAAAAGGCTATAAGCAAAAAATTGGCGGAAAGGGTATAACCGATGTTAGAAGAGAAGATATTGGAAGATTTTAAGCAGGCGATGAAAGACAAGGACGCGCCAAGGGTTTCCACCTTAAGTTTTCTGAGGTCAGAACTGAAGAATATCGCTATTGAAAAGAGGGCGGCGAAGCTTGAGGATGTTGATGTTCTGACGGCCATAAAAAAACAGATAAAACAGCGCCAGGATTCTATTGAGCAGTTTACCGCCGGGTCCAGGGCGGATCTTGTGGAGAAAGAAAGCAAAGAGCTGGAGATTTTAAAATCCTATTTGCCTGAGCAGCTGCCTGAAGGTAAGATAAAAGAGATAATTGACCAGGTGGTAACCTCAGTTGGCGCCAAGACCGCTCAAGACATGGGAAAGGTGATGAAAGAATTACTGCCTAAGCTTTCAGGAAGAGCGGATAATAAATTAGTCAGTGAACTGGTAAAACAAAGGTTAAGCGGGGTTTAATATGTCTACCGTCAAAAAGCTGGTTGAGGAGTCGCATAAAATCGCCCGGGAAAAAGGCTGGTGGCAGGGTGAAAGGAATGACGCTGAGTTGATTGCTCTTATGCATTCGGAGCTTTCCGAGGCCTTGGAGGCAATGCGCAATCACGCCAAGACCGAAGAGGTTGCCGAGGAGCTGGCAGACTGCTGTATCCGGATATTTGATTATTGCGGGGCCCGCGGTATAGACCTGCAAGACGCGATTAAAAAGAAGATAGCGAAAAACCGCGCCCGCCCCTATCGTCACGGGAACAAGAAATTCTAAAACCGCGCAAACACGCGGAACAGGACGCGAAACAACGCAACGCGGGTTGTGTGTAGGGGCTGTTCGCGAACAGCCCCCGTGAAGGCATAATGTTTATTCACTCCGTACTATTTGAGATTGCGCCTAAAGAGCAGGCAAAATACAAGCAAGACTGCAAGATGTGGGCCGCTTATGCCGCCAAGGCCAAAGGTTTTATCCGTTACGTGACCGTGAAGCGCCTTGGCCATAAGAACCAGTTCGCCTCGGTTTATGAATGGAGGGCGAAAAGCTTTCACGAGGCCTTTATGAAAAAATACCACGAATGGTTGGTGTCTAAGTCTAAGGCCAAGGTTAAGGTCTTGGGGTATTATAACCTAAAGTCCCAGCAGGAAACGCGCGCTGCGCAGGCGAGGCAGGTGTAATAAAAAAGGTTATTTTTAATGTCTGATGCCAAATGCCCGGGGCAAAATCCCCAATATTGGAAGCCGGAAGATGCCTTTGAGGTTAGCTGTCCTAATTGTAAGGAAATAGTTGAGTTTTTTAAGGATGAGCCCAAGAGGCGATGCCACAACTGTAAGCAAGAGGTAGTTAATCCCAAGGTTGATTTTGGCTGTGCCCTCTGGTGTCCTAAGGCGGTTGACTGTATCGGCCAGGAGCGTTATCAACAATTATTGGCCGCGGCCAAGACTCAGCCCAAGCAGGATAAATACCGGACCAAAAAAGACCTTTTACTTTTTGAGATGGAAAAGTATTTCGGAGGTGATGAGCGCCGGATAAACCACGCCAGGAAAGTTTTGGGATTCGCTGAGCAGCTGCTTGAAAAAGAGCAGGCGGCTTGGGCTATGGGAAGCCCAACCACGGCTTGCCGGCCAGCCGACCCCCTGGTGGTTATTTCCGCGGCCATACTCCATGATATAGGCATACATAAGGCGGAAGAAAAATATAAAAGCAGTGCCGGGAATTACCAGGAGATAGAGGGGCCTCCCATTGCCAGGGTTATTATGGAGAAGCTCCAGTTTAAAAAAGAGATAATTGACGAGGTTTGCGAAATTGTCGCCCATCATCATTCGCCGGGTAAGGTTGATACTCTTAATTTTAAAGTGCTTTATGACGCGGACTGGTTAGTCAATCTTAAGGATGAATTTGATACCGGTAATAAAGAAAAACTCACCAAAACAATTGATAGGGTATTTCTCACCTCCAGCGGGAAAGAATTAGCGAAGCGGATTTATGGCAGGGGCGGGATGCCGTTGTTACAGTAGGGGCTGTTCGCGAACAGCCCCTACTACTAACTGATAATGACTAAAGAAGAGGCTTTGCAGGATTTTCTGGCCAGCCTTAAAACCTCGCTGAACAATGCCGCGGTTTATTTTAAAGACCATCCTGTTTTCTTGAAATCCGCCGAAGACCTAAAAGCAAAAGCGGATTCACTCCTTGTCTTTCTTAGCCCCATAAAAATCGGCATCAGCCCGAATTCGCTTTTCATAGACGGTAAGAATTGGGAAAAGTCCGGCCTGTCTAAAGAATTAGCCTCATTTTTCCATTTCCGCAAAGTTGAAACAATAGAGATAAAAAGCGGCGTCAGCTTCAAGGAGCTGATTTTTTTTATTTCCAGGGTTTCTTTGGCTCCGAAAGAGATTCTTAAGGCAGGCGGGATAGAGGCTATTCTGGGAAAAGAAAATATGCCTTTTATCCTGGCGAAGGGATTGGATTATTCCCGGCTCTTAGGGATCCAGGGAAAGGAATACAAGGATATCTGGACCCATATGTTTCAGGAGGCCGCCGAGAAGGGAACTCCTCAGGATATATTCGGCTTAGCGGATAACTTCGGTAAGATTATAGAGAAATTTAAGGTTAATGATCTTTTAGAAAACGAAGATTTACGGAAAAACATCTATAATTTTCTCAACTATCTAAAGGATGAAGCAAAAGATAAATTCAACACGTGTTCTAAGGATATTGCCAAGTTGATTTTAAGGGATAAGGCTATAGCTAAAATTGATAAACTGGAAAAACTGAGGGTGTTCTTTAAGGACTTAAGCGGCGATGAGGTGAGCGATATTTTATGGGAAGCGGCGGCTTCGGATAAAGATTTTGACGCCCTCAGTTTTGAGTTGTTATCTTCCCTTTTAGATAAAAATCAGCATGAGCGCGCCGCTTTGTCATTGGCCGATAAAATCAAAACCAAGAATCCTCCGGAGGTTAATCCCCAAGCGGTGAAAAGGCTTAAGGATCTTTTCTTTGCCGCCAAGGACCAAGCGCATTACGGCCCCTACCGTAAAAACCTGGAATTCTTATTTAAAAATACTTTTTTTGAAGAGGCCGGTTCTCGCGGCCTCGACTTGGAATCCACGCGCGCGAGTTATCAGTTTCTTATCCTTAATTCGCTTATAGGGGAAAAGAATAAAACAAAATTAAGCCTGCTTAAAGATTTGGTTAAAGAGGAGCTTGATTCCGTGTTAAAAAACAAAGACACGGAGTTTTTGAGGCATTTTCTGGAAATCTGCGAGAGGAGGAGGAAGGAATCAAGTTTTTCCGGCGTATTTGATCCGGTAAAGAATGACGCCCTTTCATCTATTGAAAATATTATTTTTCAAGGCTCGCCTCGCGGCGAAGCCGAGGGCTCGCCTCGCGGCGTCCGCCTCGGCGAGCCAAAGGCGGGACGGGAAGCCGAGGGCGCGCCTGGCGGGGAATTTGAGGGTTTTCTAAATCTGCTCAACAGAAGTTTTTTGGGCGAGCAGTATTATCTGAATAAAATATTTAATGAAAACAGAATAAGTCCCGGCATTTTGAAAATGTATTTTAAATTCTTCCCGGATACGCGGAATGTTTTCTATGACAATTTAAAGAAAAAGTCCCCTGACGCCGAATTCTTAAAGATTCTAATTGAGGCTGTCCAGGAAATCCACTCCGCTTTAAGTTTAGAGATATTAAGAAATATTTTTTCCTTCTCGCATAGTTTGGTAAAGTTGGAGATACTTAAGGCTATGCGGGAGCTGCCCCAACAGGATGAAAATTTATTATTCTCCATTCTTAAGGAAGAAAATGTTTTCTTAAGGAAAGAAGCGCTTGGAGTTTTAGTATTTAAGGAAGGCCCGGGAAGCGAAGCCGGCCAAAGTAACGCGGTGGCTGAAGCCTTAAAATTGCTTCTGGATATGCCGGATTCCTGGGGAAAGAAGAACAAGGTTTTAGAAGAGAATATTGATATTGTGGTTGAGGAGGGCCTGACCGAGCCGGCGAGGGATTTTCTGCTTATCTTAAGCAGGAGGGGATTCTTCTGGAATAAGAAGGTTAGGGAAAAGGCGAAGGCCGCTCTGGAGAGTTTATTCGGGGGATAGGCCGGCATATCCCCCGCCTGAATAAGCGGACGCGGGCTTTAAAGAGAAGGGTTAGGTATGGCAGAAGCCATTGAAAATTCATTAAGAAGCTTGATTTCATCTTTGCAGTCAGCCAAGATATATCCTTTAGAGCATCCTAAGTTTAAGGAGTCTCTGGAGAACGCGCATAACAGCCTGCGGAATCTTCTGGGTGAGAGAAGCGAGTTGGTAGTCGGAATTATCGGGGAGGAACTTGCTTTTGAAAAAGAGATATTCTTTGATTTAAGCAAGTCGGTTAAGCCTTTTATCCAGTATTTAAAGGAAAGAGGGATTGAGAGGATTGCCTTTACCCGCGGAATTACTAAAGAAGAATTGTCGGGTTTCATCATATTTTTAATAACTCCTAAAGATGAGATCGGCCCCGGCGTCCAGGAGTATTTGTTGAATAAAGGAATAAAAAATATAGCCATCGGTAAAATAAAGGCCGGAGATAACTCTTTAAAAAAAGAAGTCCTGGATTCGGTAAATTATTTAAGGCAGTATGAAGATTCTTTAAGCAAGATTTCTGTTTCTTTGGATGCTATTGTAAAAAATGAGGCATTTGATTATCCGCAGTTAAAATATACGCTGGGTAATATGATGGAGAATCTATTCAAGAGTTATCAGGAATTCCTGAAGCTTGCCGCCCTGAAAAGGCACGATATAGGCACCTTTGTCCATCTTTTGAATACGGCTGTATTGTCTATGTATTTTTCTTTCCGGCTCGGCTTTAATAAAGACGATGTGTTGAGTATCGGCATGGCCGCGTTATTCCATGATATCGGCAAGATTTACGTATCCGGGCAGTTAATCAAAAGCCCGGATAAGCTTAGCGATGAAGAATTTGAGATGATGAAAAGCCACACCGAGCTGGGTTCGGATATACTTTTAAGGCATACCCGGCAATTAGGAGTCCTTCCGGCAATAGTCGCCTTTGAGCATCATCTCAGGTATGACCTCAGGGGTTACCCTAAGCTTTATTTCGCCGCCAGGCCGCATATTGCTTCCTTGATTGTTTCCCTCTGCGATGTCTATGATGCCCTTAACGCCAGAAGAAGCTATAAGAAAAGTTACCCCCCGGAGTTTATTCATAGTCTCATGCTTAAAGAAAAAGGCAAGATGTTTGAACCTGAACTTCTGGAGAAGCTTTTTATGATAATGGGCGTGTGGCCGGTAGGCACGATTGTTTCTTTAACTGATAAAAGCGTGGCCATAGTCCGGGAAGAGAATGAAGATGATATATTCTCTCCCAAAATAGAGGTAGTTTTTCCTTTTGATAAAAGCGGGCCCCTGGACTTAAGAATGAAGAAAGAAGAGTTAAAAATAGAATCCGCCCTTGACGCGCAAGGCGAAGGAAAGAAATATTATCATTTGGTTTGAAATGAACAAAAAAGGGACCGGCTGATTTTATTCTAGATATTCTCATATAGTAATTTGTAGCGGCTGCCGTAAGGCAGCGATATTGCAGGGTCAGCTGACGCTGACCGCTACAAACTGATTCTTGTAGATTGAATATAGGGAACGGTTTGTCCCGCAAAAGGCGGGATCCCGCGACAGTGGGAAAACCGTTCCCTACTGGCGGAGAAAGCGTTTTCTCGAAAATCGCGTTTTGCCCTTGTTTTTCTATCTTTGTGTGGTATATTTTAATTATACATCACGAATAAACTTATTAAAATAAAGAGATGACAATGTTCAGAAAAATATTTTTCACGTTATTGCTTTTGGTTTTAGTTTTTAGCAGCGCTTCCGCCTTTTGCGCCATCACTACTGTGAATACCAAACGCGACTGGAATGCTCAGAATTTTATCGCTAATCAAATCAAGGGCATCGGCTTGGTAGACTCCTATCAAGAAGACGGAGAAAACCGAAGTTATGTGTACGACAATGCCTTGGCCGCTATGGCTTCTATGGCTGAGGGAAACTTTGGTTTGGCTAAGGAAATCCTGGACACTTTGTCTAAAGAGGTAAATCATAGCTCGTATGAGGTTCCTTATGAAAGCTATCTTTATTCCGGCACGAACGGGGCCGGATATGGAATTTCTTACGCCGGAAATTCCGCCTGGATGCTCCAGGCCTTAAATATCTATCAGAAGCTAAGAAACGATAAGACCTACTACACTGTTCAGAAAAAATTGGCTGATTTTTTATTGTCTCTGCAGGATTCAAGCGACGGAGGAATAAAGGGAAGTAAAAGCGATACCTGGAAAAGCACCGAACATAATATTATCGCCTATTGCGCGATCAGGAATTTCGGCAGGCTGAATAATGTGTCCAGCTATACCACTAGCGCTGAGAAAATAAAGACTTTTCTGACTGGCTCAAGCATATGGAATGGCGAGCGTTTTAACCGGGGTAAAAATGATTCAACCAAGGTGGTGGATGTCCAGGCCTTGGGGGTATTGCTTTTGGGGAGCAGCTACTCCAAGGCCCTAACCTGGGCGGAGAAAAATCTTAAACTTTCCAAAACCTACAATTCCCAGACGGTAGCCGGATTTGACTTTGACAGTAATCTGGATACGGTTTGGCTGGAGGGAACCCTGCAGATGGCCCTGTCTTTTTATAAAAGCAATAATACTTCCAACGGCGATACCTACTACAATGAAGCGCTCAAGACCGTGCAAAGCGACGGCTCAATAATTTTGGCCACCAATAAAGGGACCGCCGGCGACTCTTGGACCTTACAGGCCTGGCGGGCAATTGCTCCCACTAGTTGGCTTATCTTTTATAATCTTAAGTTCAGCCCTTTGGTTTTATATTAATCAGAGACAGGGGCAACCTAAATAATAATAATAATAATTTTTCTTGACAGAATAGTTTTATGTGGTATATTTAAATCATAAGTTTACAAGGCAGTAATACGCAAAGCAGCGTTTAGATGGGAAGTGCGATCTAAGCGCTTTTTTTATTGTAACCGCGGAATAGGGATAAAGAGGTCCCAAATATAGCTAAGAAAATAAACCCCGTTACACCCCGTTTAGGGCGGGGTGTAACGGGGTAAAAGCTGTGTTTGGGATTTTTATTTTTTATAATATGAATACGCAAGAATTTACAGAATTAGCACACAAGTTTAAGCCCGCCTTAAAGAGAATTTCCGCGAAAAGGAGATTCCTGGGCTTTATAGATGCTGACGACCTCTGTCAGGAGGCTTTGATAAATTTATGGAAACGTTCTAAGAACGGCGAATTTCAGGACAAAACCGTAAGTTATATCATCCGGAGCTGTTATTTCCACATTCAAAACTATATCCGCACCCACAAAGTCAGGGCGGATATGCTTAGCCTGGAGGAGCCTGTGGCGTATAATGCTGAGGGTTCTTTCTGTCTTAAGGATATTGTGGTTGATGAAAGCGGATTTTTCTTTGATAAGCTTAACAGCCGTTTGATTGTTAATGAAATGATGAATAACGGGCTTAAAAAGAAGGAAAAAGATGTTTTGNNACAGATAAAATTCCCGCTGCAAAAATTGGCGGGTCAGCCTGTTAGGATGTGAAGTTGTGGTGGTTATTTAGTAGGTTAATTCGCACCTATCACTTACGTTACTCAAAAAGCGTAACGTAAGTGATGTGCTCATTAAAGGAGGAGTAAAAATGAATTCAGGAGATACAGCGTTTATTTTAATTTCATCAGCTTTAGTTATGCTGATGACACCGGGACTGGCCTTTTTCTATGGAGGTATGGTCAGGCGGAAGAATATGTTGAGTATTTTGATGCAGTGTTTTATTGTCCTGTGCGCTTTAAGCCTGCAGTGGGTGCTTTTCGGCTATAGCCTTTCTTTTGCTCCGGGAAGCGGCTTTTGGGGCGGTTTGGGGTGGGCCGGGCTGAATGGCGTGGGCTTAGAGCCTTACGCGGATTATTCCGCCACCATACCTCACCAGGCCTTTATGATTTTCCAGGCCATGTTTGCCATAATCACGCCGGCTTTGATTATCGGGGCTTTTGCCGAGAGGATGAAGTTTTCCGCTTTTTTGATCTTTACCCTTCTCTGGGCGACATTTGTGTATGATCCGGTCTGCCATTGGGTCTGGGGAATCGGCGGATGGCTTAGGAACTTAGGGGCATTGGATTTTGCCGGAGGAACCGTGGTTCATATTAACGCCGGAATCGCCGCCTTGGTCAGCGCCCTGGTAATCGGAAGGAGAAAAAACTTGGATCACCATGCTCCGGCTCCGCATAACCTGCCCTTTATCGTGTTAGGGACAGGCCTGCTTTGGTTTGGCTGGTTTGGTTTTAACGCCGGGAGCGCTTTGGCGGCTAACGGATTGGCAGTCAATGCCTTTGTGGTTACCAATACCGCCGCGGCCGCGGCCGGATTGAGCTGGGCCTTAATAGAGTGGTTTCGTCACGGAAAGCCCACGATGTTCGGAACCGCCAGCGGCGCGGTAGCCGGGTTAGTCGCGATTACCCCGGCGGCAGGCTATGTCAGCGTGATACCGGCGATTATTATCGGAGTCCTGGTAAGCGTGATTTGTTTTATCGCGGTAAGCGTGATCAAGCCGAAATTAGGATATGATGATTCTTTGGATGCCTTCGGAGTTCATTGCGTAGGCGGCATCTGGGGGGCCTTGGCCACCGGGCTGTTTGCTTCAAAAAGCGTGAATCCGGCCGGCGCCGATGGATTGTTTTTTGGCAATCCCCAGTTATTTATGATTCAGCTGAAGGCGGTGGCGGTAGTCGCGGCCTATTCGTTTATAGTAACATTTGTTATTTATAAATTGGTAGATCTAATTATCGGGGTGAGGGTAAGCGATAAAGAGGAATCCATGGGGCTGGACCTGACTCAGCATCAGGAGAGGGCGTATACGGTATTGGAATAAAATAATGGTAAACTCTAAACCCGAAATCCTAAATTCTAAACAAACCCAAATGTTAAAACTCAAAATCAAAAACGGCTGTTTAGGGTTTAGGATTTCTGGTTTAGGATTTGTTTAGAGTTCAGGATTTTTTTTAGAGGAGGTATTTATGAAACTAATTATTGCTATAATTCAGCCTTATAAATTAGATGATGTTAAGGAGGAGCTTTATAAGGCGGGGGTGAATTTGATTACGGTAAGCGAGGTTTTGGGCCACGGCCGTCAAAAAGGAATTACTGAGGTTTATCGCGGCTCAAAAGAGAGCGGTAACCTTTTGAGGAAGGTGCGCCTGGAGATCGCGGTGAACGAGGAGTTTGTTGAGCCGACTATTAAGGCCATTACCAACTCAGCCAAGACCGGCGAGATAGGCGACGGAAAGATTTTTGTCTTGGACCTGAAAGAATGTATCCGTATCCGCACTTCAGAGAAAGGCCCGGCGGCTATCGGGTAAATGAGCTGTTTCGAAAGGACTAAAATTACTGTTTATTAAAATAAGGTTGTGATATAATAATCACCAAAGAAAAGAAGCCATTAACCATTTAAGTTAATGACAAATAACAAAATTCAAAGCACAAAATAAATCCAAAGGTCAAATATCAAAACACAAAACCTTTGTTTTTGAATTTGTTATTTAAATTTTGGATTTATTTTGTCATTTGTGCTTTGACCTTTGAATTTAACGGGAGGATGTCATGAGTATCAGGGAAGAAGTTTTATTTAGAATCAAGAGTATTGATTTAGAGAAGAAGCCTCAGCCTAAGAGTGTTTCCAGTTATTTTGGCGAGAACACCTTTAATATCTCCACAATGAAAGAGCACATCTCCGAAAGCACTTTTAACGCTTTCAAGCGCTGGATGTCCGAAGGCCTGACCATAACTATTGACCAGGCTAACGAGATTGCCGAGTGTATGAAGAGATGGGCTATCTCTAAGGGAGCTACTTATTATACCCATTGGTTCCAGCCGATGACCGGCTTAACCGCGGAGAAGCACGATAGTTTTATTTCCATAACCGCTCCGGGAAAGGTTATGGAGAAGTTTTCCGGAAGCAAGCTTATTCAGGGTGAGCCTGATGCCAGTTCCTTTCCTTCCGGAGGTATACGCGCTACTTTTGAGGCCCGCGGTTATACCGCCTGGGACCCTTCCAGCCCGGCCTTTATAATTGAAAGTACGCTGGGCAAGACCCTGTGCATCCCGAGCATTTTTATTTCTTATCACGGAGAGGCCCTGGATAAGAAGCTCCCTCTTTTGCGTTCTGACGAGGCTGTGAGCAAGGCGGCTATAGGCCTTTTGCAGCTTTTCGGGCACAAGGATGTCAAGAAGGTATTTTCTACCTGCGGCCCGGAACAGGAATATTTCCTGATAGACAAAAATTATTATAACTTAAGGCAGGACCTCTTATTGACCGGGCGCACCTTAGTGGGCGCGAGTTCTCCTAAAGGGCAACAGCTTGAGGACCAGTATTTCGGGACAATCAAGGAACGGGTGGTTAATTTTATGTTTGAGGTCGCGGAGGAGGCTTATAAGCTGGGTATTCCGGTGATGACCCGGCATAATGAGGTGGCTCCGCACCAGTATGAGTTCGCGCCGATATTTGAAGAATCCAATATCGCCGCCGACCATAATCAACTGCTGATGGAGTTGATGAAAAAAACCGCCCTGCGGCATAACCTGGTGTGTCTTTTACACGAGAAGCCGTTTGCCGGGATAAACGGAAGCGGCAAGCACCTGAATTGGTCTTTGGCGGATGACAAGGGTAATAATTTGCTTAATCCCGGGGAGACTCCTGAGGATAACCTGCAGTTTCTGGCGGTATTGGCCGCGGTGCTCAGGGCGGTCTATAATCACTCGGATCTCCTGCGCTCGAGCGTGGCTATGGCCGGCAATGAACATCGCCTGGGAGCCAATGAAGCGCCTCCGGCGATTATGAGCGTATTCCTGGGAGACCAGTTAACTTCTATCCTGAATATGATTGAGAAGGGCGCTAAAAATAAGGTTTCTAAGCGCGACATTATTGATTTAGGTGTTACCAAACTTCCTAAATTTAATAAAGACTCCACCGACCGTAACCGCACTTCGCCTTTTGCCTTTACCGGNNGCGGTGATTAATACTATTATTGCCGAGAGCCTGGATTATGTGGCGGATAAGATTAAAAAGGCCTCCGCGGGTAAGGATTTCAACACGGCAGTCTTAAAGGTTATCGCCGAGTTGGTTAAAGAGACCAAAGATATCCGTTTTGAGGGAAATAATTACTCCGAGGATTGGGTTAAAGAGGCCAAAAAGAGAGGCCTGCCTAATGTGGCCTCTACCGTAGGTGCCTTGAAGGCTCTGGAGAAGAAGGAGAATATCGCGCTATTTGAAAAGTATAAGGTTTTCACTAAAGAAGAGCTTCTGGCCCGTCACAAAATCTGGGTTGATTTATATAATCTCACCCTGGAAATCGAGGCCAATACCCTCAATGAGATGGTTAATTCCTGCGTCGTTCCTTCAGGATGTGAATATGAGCGGCTTTTAGCGGATAATCTTTCCAGGTTAGTCAGCCTCAAGAAAGAGGTTAAGTTGAAGCTGGAAGAGGCAGTGTTAGACGACCAGAAAGAGCATTTAAGCGAAGTGGCCCAAAAGATTTATTATGTGCGGCGCAACTCCAAAGAGCTGGTTAAGCTTTTAGAAAAAGCCGCTCAACTCCACCATGAGGAAAAAGCAGAGCTTTATTTTAAAGAGCTCAAGCCTCTTATGGAGCATATCAGGAGGCATGTGGATGCCCTGGAGCGGGTTGTTTCCGATGAGCATTGGGATCTGCCTAAGTATCGCGAGATGCTTTTCATAAAATAATTATCGCGTTTGTAAGAAAAATGAGGGGGGGGACAGGAGTTTTGGTCTCCCCTCATTTTTTTTCTTGCCTAAAACCCAAGTATGAGATATTATAGAAAGTCATTGCTGTCCAAGTTAGCCATTACAGCGTCATTCCCGCAATCTTTTAGCGGGAATCCACGACGAGAGTATTTTCTGGATACCCGCTTTCGCGGGTATGACAAATTTAATATCTCAAAACATAGTTTCAGGCGATAAGTAATAGCTAATTCGGACACGAGTGATAGGAAGTCAAAAATTAAAATGAACAACCGCCAGACTTTGGAAAAATACGGTTTGTATGATTCTCGTTTTGAGCATGATTCCTGCGGGGTGGGGTTTGTTTGCGATGTTAAGGGGAGAAAATCCAATACTATCGTCAGACAGGGCCTAAAGGTCCTCAAGCGGCTTTCCCATCGCGGGGCAACCGGGGCTGACCCTAAGACCGGTGATGGCGCCGGTATCCTGATTCAAACCCCGCATCAATTCTTCCTTAAGATTGCTCATAAGGATAAGATACGGCTTCCTGATTATGGAGAATATGGCTCCGGGCTGGTTTTCCTGCCGGCTAATTCTAAGGAACGCAAGTTTTGCAGGGATGCCTTATCTAAGATTATTAAGGATGAGGGGCAGTCTTTGCTTGGTTTTAGGGCTGTGCCGGTGGATAATTCGGATATCGGCATCAGCGCTCAAAAGACCCAGCCGGTTATTGAGCAGGTTTTCATAAAAAGAGTCACCAAGGGTTCACCAAGTCACAAGGTCACAGGTAAGGATGATTTAGATTTTGAAAGAAGGCTTTATATTATCAGGAAACAGTCTGAGAATATCATCCGTGCCTCTAAATTAAAGCAGAAATCTTCCTTTTATATCCCCAATCTTTCCAGCCGCACCTTTTCCTATAAAGGCCTGTTGATGCCGGAGCAGGTGGACAGTTTCTTCCCGGACCTGCGGGATGAGGATATCCAGAGCGCGATTTGCCTGGTGCATTCCAGATATTCCACCAACACCTTTCCTACTTGGGACCTGGCCCAGCCGTTTCGGTTCCTGGCCCATAACGGCGAGATAAATACCTTGCGCGGCAATATCAGCTGGATGTCTGCCCGCGAAGGCCTCTTAAAGAGCGGGATTTTCGGCAAAGACATAAATAAGCTCAAGCCGGTAATTGTCCCGGGAGGCAGTGACTCCGCGGCTATTGATAACGCCTTTGAGCTTCTGGTATTGGCCGGCAGGCCCATTGAGCAGGCGATGATGATGCTTATTCCCGAGGCCTGGGAACAGCACAAATTAATGGATGAGAGGCTCAAGGATTTCTATAAATACCACGCCTGTTTTATGGAGCCTTGGGACGGCCCGGCGGCTATTGCTTTTAGCGACGGGATAAGTATCGGGGCGGTCTTAGATAGAAACGGCCTGCGCCCGGCGCGTTATATTGTGACTAAAGATGACTTGGCGGTGATGGCCTCGGAGGTGGGGGTCCTGGATGAGATTAAGCCTTCGGACATCGCGCTCTCCGGCAGGCTTGAACCGGGGAAGATGTTCTTTATTGATACCCATCGGCAGAGAATTATCCAAGACGATGAGATTAAAGAAAAGGCGGCCAGTCAACAGCCCTACGGCTCCTGGCTCAAAGAAAATCTTCTGGAGTTTGACCAGCTTCCCGATAAGCCAGAAGGCGATGGTTTGGCTTCCAATAGCCAAAGCCACAAAAAGCCAAAAGCCGCGGCGGACATTTTAACTCAATTGAAAGCCTTTGGCTACACCCGTGAAGACCTGAAGGTTATCCTAAAGCCTATGGCTGAGGAGGGCAAAGAGCCCATTGGATCAATGGGCAATGATGTGCCGCATGCGGTGCTCTCCAAGCATCCCCAACTGCTTTATACCTATTTTAAACAGCTCTTTGCCCAGGTAACCAACCCGGCCATTGACCCCATAAGGGAAGAACTGGTAATGAGTCTGTTTAGCTTTGTGGGCGCGCAGAAGAATATTCTGGAAGAAACCCCCGGGCACGCGCGTAAGCTTTTAGTCAAAAAGCCTATCCTTAGCGACGAGGATTTGGCCGGAATCCGGGGCATCAAGGAAAAAGGTTTTAAGAGTAAAGGCATTTCTATACTTTTTAATGTCGAGGACGAAAAGGACTTTCTTGAGACCTTGAATAAAATCTGCCAGGAGGCATCTGCCGCCATCCGGCAGGAATACAGTTTTATTATTCTGAGTGACCGGGGGGTAAATAAAAAGCGCGCGGCCTTGCCGGCACTTTTGGCGGTGGGGGCGGTGCATCATTACTTAGTCAAAAAGGCCCTGCGCACCCAGATTGGGATTATTCTAGAAACCGCTGAACCCCGGGAGGTGCATCATTTTGCTTTGTTGTTTGGCTATGGAGCGGATTGTATTAATCCTTACCTGGCCTATCAGTCAATCGCCTATTTA
Source organism: Candidatus Omnitrophota bacterium (assembly GCA_003510525.1). GTDB lineage: Bacteria > Omnitrophota > Gorgyraeia > Gygaellales > UBA12090 > UBA12090. The sequence goes on along the minus strand of DOMD01000217.1, from coordinate 323 downwards.
ATCTCCGAGGGGCAGTTGAATCCGGATTATGCCAAGGCCCTGCATAATTACCGCCACGCTATTGATACCGGGATACTCAAGATACTTTCCAAGATGGGTATCTCTACCCTTCAGAGCTATCGCGGGGCCCAGATATTTGAGGCCTTGGGGGTAGCGGGTGAGGTTATTGATAAATGTTTCTGTGGGACTGTTTCGCGCATTGGGGGGGCTGGTTTTAATGAGATTTGCGGTGAGTCTTTATTAAGGCATAAAGAGGCTTTTGGCGAAGGATCTCTCAAGGCTCCGTACCTGTCAAGCGGAGGCGTTTACCAGTGGAAGCGCGA
>DOMD01000082.1 GCA_003510525.1 Candidatus Omnitrophota bacterium | reverse complement strand
GGGCATCTCTGTTTAGCCGGAGGGGTGGCTTTAAATTGTGTGGCTAACGGTAAAATAGTTAGAGAAAAGATATTTGAGGATATCTGGATTCAGCCGGCAGCCGGGGACGCCGGAGGGGCTCTGGGGGCGGCCTTATTCGTCTGGTATAAATACCTGAATAATAAGCGTCTCACGAATGGCCGAGATTCCCAGAAAGCATCTTATCTGGGGCCGGAATACCCGGATGAGGAAATAGAAAATTTTCTGAAAGATGAGAGCATCCCTTATAAAAAGTATTCCAGGGAAGAATTGCCTAAGGCAGTCGCGGATTTATTAGCCCAGGAGAAGGTTGTCGGTTGGTTCCAAGGGAGGATGGAGTTTGGCCCGCGGGCCTTGGGGGCCCGTTCCATAATTGCCGACGCCCGCTCTGAGCAAATGCAGTCCAAGCTTAACCTAAAGATAAAATTCCGGGAGTCTTTCCGGCCCTTCGCGCCAACAGTGCTTCAGGACAAGACTAAGGAATACTTTAACCTTGATTGCGACAGCCCTTATATGCTTTTAGTGGCTCCGGTTAAGGAGAATATCCGTAGGAAAATGACTGTTGAAGAAAATAGCCTATTCGGGATTAAGAAGTTAAATGTTAAGCGCTCAGATATAGCCGCGGTAACCCATATTGATTATTCCGCCCGGGTCCAGACCATAAAAAGGGATGATTTTGCGCTTTATTATGATACAATAAACGAGTTTTATAAAAAGACCGGTTCCGCGGTGATTGTGAACACTTCTTTTAATGTCCGGGGAGAGCCATTAGTCTGCCGGCCCCAGGAGGCCTACCGCTGTTTTATGCGCACGGGTATGGATTATTTGGTGATGGGTAGTTTTGTTTTAGATAAGAAAGAACAAAAACACTTGGATAAAGATACGGATTGGAAAAATGAATTTAGCTTAGACTGATATGTTAAAAGAACTTGATTTAAGCCAGGATAACTTAAGAAAATTTGGCCGGACAATGGCATTTTGCCTGTTGGCCATCGGATTGGTTTTACTGCTTAGGCGTAAATCGTTATTTATGGTGCTTTGGGCGATAGGATTGATATTTTTTATTTTAGCCCAGGCCCGGGCAGTTTCATTGCGGCCGATATATAAAATCTGGATGGGGCTGGCTTTTTGCTTGGGCTGGGTAAATACCCGGATTATTTTGCTTTTGGTTTATTATCTGGTAGTCACCCCGATTGGTTTAATCCTAAGATTATTCAGAAAAGATCTTTTAAATTTGAAGCCGGAGAAAGGCGCGCAAACTTACTGGTTGAAACGTGAGTTAAAAAATTCAGCTAAAGAGAGCTACGAGAGGATATTTTGAGGAGGAAAAAAGAATGGGTAAGATGAATTTGTTAAAAGAATTCGGGCAATATTTACTCCAGAATAAGAAATGGTGGATCACCCCGATTGTGGTAATGCTGTTATTGCTGGGGGCGCTGATATTTTTTACCCAGAGCTCGGCGGTCGCGCCGTTCATCTACACGCTCTTTTAATAAATACTATACCTATGCCGCTTCTCTCGGTAATTATTCCGGTGTATAATGAAGAAAGCACCCTTGAAAAGGTAATAAATATTATCAACGCCGTAGATATAGATAAAGAAATTATCGTGGTCAACGATGCCTCTACCGACCGAACCCGCCAGATACTGGAAAATTTAAAACTGCCTAACCTTAGGCTGTTTTCTCACTCCAAAAACCAGGGCAAAGGCGCGGCCTTCAGGACCGGCCTTAAACAGGCTAAAGGTGAGGTTATAATCATTCAGGATGCCGATCTGGAATACGACCCTAATGATTATTTGAAATTGGTTCCCCCGATTATCAATAATCAGGCGGATATGGTTTTGGGAGCCAGATTTACTAAAGGATATATGGGGTTACGGGCGCATCAATGGGGCAATCAAGTCCTCACTGCCTTGCATAACTTTTTGTTTGGGGATAGCTTAAACGACTTGTATACTTGTTATAAGGCAGCCAGGAAAGATGTTTTTCAGGGCATGGAGCTTAAATCCGACGGTTTTTCTATAGAGCAGGAGATAATGGCCAAGGCGGCGAGGAAGAAATTAAGGATTATAGAGGTGCCGATAGGATACCATCCCCGCAGTTACGCCGAAGGCAAGAAGATCCGCTATCATGACGCCTTTAAGGTGATTCTACGGATGATAAGAATAAGGTTTTTTGAGTAATTCCAAACCCGCATTGGAATTTAGTTCCAATGCGGGTTTGGAATAGGGGGCTAGGTTTATGTTATATCTAGATAAGTTTATTTATTGGGTGGTGATATTACTGCCTTTTTCCATCGCCATTGCCCCGGCCCCGATGAATGTGTTTATGGGGTTTTTAATCGCCGCGTTCTTGCTCAAGAAATTATTAAAAAAAGAACAGCTGTTTAAGAGCGATCCGGTGAATATTCCTTTATTGTTTTTCTTTAGCGTTATCTGTTTGTCCGCGATTAATTCGGTAAGCCTTTATGACACATTAAAAGGCGGTATATTTAGGGTAGCGCAATATATATTTATTTTTTATATCGTTAAAGAGGAGGTAAAAGATAAGGCTCATTTAAATAAGATTTTATTTTCTTTGGTCCTGGGCGCGGCCTTAGCCTCTTCTAACGGTATTTTTCAGGTGGTAACCGGCCGGGATTTTATCCGAGGGTATCAGCCGATTTTAAATATCGGCCTCCTTAGGGCCACGGCTTCCTTTAAGGACGCCAATATCCTGGGGATTTATTTA
>DOMD01000138.1 GCA_003510525.1 Candidatus Omnitrophota bacterium | reverse complement strand
GCTGAAAAAAGCCCCCACCATCCGGCCCCGGGTTTCCTTGGGGGCAAGCTCGCCGATAAGAATAAGGGCGATAGGAGTGGTGGCACTGGCGGCAATCCCGGCAAAGGCCCGGCTAAGAAAAAGCTGCCCCACGGAATTGCTTAATCCCCCAATCAGGCTGGCCAGGGCAAAAATAAACAGGCTCACCATCTTAATCGCCTTGACCGGATATCTTTTTACCAGCGGGGCATAGATAAGCGCGGCTATGCCGTAAGGAATCATATAAAAAGGAATAATCCTGGCGGGCTCAAAGCTGTTCTTCCCTAAATCCTTGGCAATAGCCGGAATAACCGCGGTCATAGCCGCCGTATTCAATGAAACTACCGCCCCCTCCAGCCATAAAAGAGCAAAAAATATCTTGTTACTTTTTAGTTTCTCTTTCAATTACTTCCTTAAATATTTTCAGATTATCTTTAGAGTGTTTATTGATAAAACCTTCCACCTGCTGATCATTAAACTTGGCTTTCTCATCCATCTCAAAATGCTGGATCCAGGCTATCTCCGCACCTTCAGGTTTAGGAGTATAGAGCCAGATGATCTTCATATATTTAAAAGGGAATTTCGGCTCTTCCCTCTCGGAATAGGTAAAATATTTTTCTTTAAAAAGTAACCGCCAGGACTGCCAGGATTTCCCCTCATCGTCAGTCAAGCGAAAGGTAATTTTATTACCTTCTTTTTTAACTATCTCAGCCTTTTGGTATTCGCTCCCAAATAACTCCGTCCAGCGCGGGATGTCGTTAGAGATATCAAAGATTAACTCATACGGCGCGTTGATTATGATTGAATTACAGGTGTGTCCCATTAGTTCCTCCCTTCGGTCGGAAACGCGGAAATACGCGGAGCAATACGCAGAACCACGCAATAATAATTATGCGTTATTCCGCGCGCAGTTCAGCGTAGTTCAGCGATAATTAAACTCTTGTGTATTTTTAGATATCTCCCCGATAAGCTCAACAGAATCGCTAAGTCCTCATCCGCGCTCAAGGAGTGAGACGAGTTTTGAGAACCTACGATTCTTCCCTTGACAATAACCGCTTACTATGGTATATTTAATTGTATCACGATGAGAGGCTATCCAAAGGGTTTGTCCCGCGGTAATGCCTCTTTTTATTTATACTCAAGCTTTCCCTTCAAATCATTCATAAAGGCCATATCTGGAGCAAATTTTCTAAGAAGCGAAGAGAACTTATAACGGTTAGGAACAATAAGTTTTTCTAATTTGCCTTGCTTTTTCAAGTATTCAATTAAGCAATGGAAATCTCCGTCTCCGGTAACAATAACCGCCTTCTCATAATTCTGAAATTCTATCATTGTATGCAGGACTAACTCCGCATCAATATTGCCTTTTACTCTTCCATCCGGCAAGGACAAAGTCGGTTTAAAAATCAAGATATAACCGTACTCTTGCAGGCAGGTATACAAGCTTTCATTGGTCGGTATATACCCGATAAAGATAAATGCCTTGGCGACGCTATATTTATCCGCTAAATATATCCTAAATCTTTTGAAATCAAGCGCCCAGCCTAAATCCCTGATGGCCAGGTTTAAATTCTGGCTGTCAATAAAAGCGTAATTATTCTTTCGCGAATCGCTCTTGGACAATTTTATCCTATTAATCCCTTTGCCTTAAAAACTAAAGCAACCGTCATTAGCAACCCCTTTATTTAAGCATTTCCTTATTCGCCAGATTGCCTGTCTTCATATTTTACCTACCCGCCAGGCTTAACAGAATCGCCAGGTCTTCGTCCGCGGTCAAGGAGTGGGGGGCGTTTTTGGGCATAAAGATAAATACNNGCCTCGCGGGTTGAGGTATGCTCGGACATATCACTGCCCTTAGCCAGGCAGAGAAGCGTATGATTGGAAATATTGGTCTTGGCCAACACCTTGCTGAAAATACCCTCTCTGGGAAACTCCATCATCTTCTCTAAATCTTGAACTGCTGATTTTACCATATACACCTCTTAGCTGTTGCCTGATATCGCCACAACCCTGGCCCAGGCGGCGCCGGTGCCTTTTATCTTTACCGGCAGACAAATCACTTTAAAGCCTGCGGCAGGAATGTTTTCTAAATTAGCCAGCCTTTCAATATGGATAAACTCTCTTTTTCTTCCGTAAAAGTGCGCCGGGTAAAGAGGTTTTTTCTCNNACGCCGAAGATTTTTATTCCTCTATCCAGCAGATAATCTATTGCCGAGATATCCACCCCCGGATATTCCGAGAAATACCTGGGGCCGCCGTAAAGTTTATCCGCGCCGGTATGCAGTAAAACGATATCCAGCGGTTTTAGGGCATACTGAATTTTCTTTAGGCCTTCTTCTATATCTTTCGCGGTAATAACTTCATTGGGTTTTTTGTGGGTGAGGGCAAGCTTGACCCCATCGCAATAACACCATTCCAGGGGAATTTCCTCGGCGGTCTTGGACGGCCGGCCCTCGGACTTTGAGCCGTAGTGATACGAATAATCCAGGTGGGTGCCGACATGCACCGGAGAATGCACCACCTCTAAAGATAAAAATTCCTCATCCGGCAGGTCTTCTTTTTTCAGGATACGCTTACCCAAAAGGTATTGCAGTTTACCTTTCAGGGTCTTGCCCATAATCACCCGGTTGAATTTCTCCACCCCGTCCCTATGAGAAACCCTCTCAATCTCCACCTTGTGGATTTCAAAGGCCTTCTCGTCTATCGGCAGACTTAGGTCAATTATTCGCATTATAAGCTTATAGCTATCGGCATTCAGCTCTCAGCCTTCGGCAAAACGCTAAAAAAACTGAAAACTGACAGCTGATAGCTTTTTTATTATTTTAATACTACCTGTGATAATTTTGACTGTAACGTCTTTTCAATATCATTCACCGAGCAGAATTTGGTGATTTCTTTAGCGGTTAATTTCACCCCAAAGGCCTTTTCCAGGGCAATCACCAGTTCTACCAGCTCGGTGGAATCCGCGCCAATCCCATCGCAGAGCTTTTCATCGTCCTTTAGCTCCTGCGGTTTGAGCTTTAAAAGACTTATAATCGTTTCCCTTATTTTCTCTCTTACTTCCATTCTCCCTCCCTAACTTCTAACTTCAAACCTCCAACTTCTAATTTCTAAATATGGTGTTCCCCCTTGGTCGCTCCGGCTTCCCATTTGCCTACCCCGGCCATTACATCCTGAAAGCAGAGCTTGGCCAGTATATCAAAATTGCTTTCCATAATCCGGTTGATTCTCCCGGGCTTGGAAAAGAACTCCCTCATACACCAAGACCCCAGTCTTCCCAGATCCTCAATAGTAAGATGATCCGTGGGCATCACCGGATGCAGAAAATCCCAGGTCCTGAAATCTATCTGCGCGGGATTAATCCAATTCTTCTTCATCCCGATTCGCCACATCGGAGAATTCGGGGCCGGAGTCACATAGCCAACCCAGAGGATATCCGGGTCAACCTCATCAGTAAACTCGTATCTTTGCTTAATTATCTTTTCATCGTCATAATCAAAACCCATCATAATATCCGCCACCACGGCGATATCATTGCGCCGTAAGATATCAATGGTCTTTTTGATCTGGTCAATGGTAATCCCTTTGGCAATTTTCTTTAACTCCTCGGGCGTGGTAACCTCAATGCCGAAGACCCCGGTAAAAAGCCCGGCTTTTTTCATTAAAGGAAGGATTGATTCGCAATTCACCCAATCCACCGCCCGGCCTAAAGAAACCCATTTGATAGGAATATTTTTTTCTAATTTCAACTCGCAGAACTCCTTGACCCTTTCCGGATTGACATTAAAATTATCATCCTGAAGGACTACCACTTTAACCCCGTATTGCTTATGTAGTATCTCTAATTCTTCAATAACCCTTTTTGGGCTTTTGGCGCGCCATTTAAGAAAATCACTGGGTGAGCGCGGGTCATACTGGTCCCACTCATAACAAAAGGTGCAGGCAGATGGACACCCGCGGGATGAGACCATATCCACAAAGGGCTTCCAATGGGTATGCCCCACATATTTATCCATGGGGAATAAATCATAAGCCGGAAGAGGTAAAGAATCCAAATCCTGCTGTAAGGCTTTATACGGGCCCATGACAATTTCGCCGTTTATCCTGGAAGTAACTCCGCCCACATTCTTTAAATCTTTCTTTTTTTCTATCGCTTCTAATAAATCGTAAAAGCACTCTTCCTCGCCCATCACCACAAAATCCGCCGCGGGATTAGCCGCGAGACTTTCTGTAGGCATTGCCGAATACCACAGCCCGCCGAATATAATTTTTACCTTAGGGAGCGCCTGCTTTATTTTCTTGGCTGCCTCGTTAAAATACCAGACTACGGCATAGCCGCCGTAAGAATGCAGCTGTTCACCTAAAACCACAATATCAGGATTCTTCTCTTTAACCTGGACGGTCATTTCATCCATGGATAATTCCATGGCCTTACAATCTAATACCGCAACATCCTTATACCCTTTTTCCCGGACATACGCTGCCCAGTGGGTATACAACTGATTTGGAGCAATATGCTTTCCATGCGTTGCCCAGGCGCCGACTTTAGGCATCACAAACAAAATCTTCATAAAATCCTCCACAGTTAAACACCAATGACCAATTTCCAATAACCAAGGAAATCACAATAACCAATAATCAAACTTTTCTTTACCTTAAAACAAAGACCTCATTGACCGCGGAATCCTTTTTCCACTCTTGATAAACCTGCCTGTTGAATGCGTATTTAAGATTTAAAGAAACAAAACGCAGATAATCATCCATTGATAAAGTTTTGGGCGCGGGAAGTGGTTTTCTAATAATAGGAAATTTTAATTTTTCCATATTGCTTTTATAGATTTTCTAATATTTTCCGGTAGATCTCTTCGTTCGCGTATTTTAAACAGAGCCGATGAAATTCTTTCGTTTTTACATCCACCTCATTTAACTTAATTAAACTTATAATATCCGGCAGATCTCTTCCTTTGCGTATGCTGAAATTATATTTGAGTGAATGCAGCTTTAGGGCAATGAGATTCATTAAAGAAGGGACGACGAATTTATGCTTCGCGATACTGATTTCTTTCGCATCCTGAATAATCTTACCTAAAGTCTCTTTATCAACAAACATAAAATCCACATCCATTAAATACCGCTTGTTGCTTTTTAAGCGCACGAAAACCTTTTGCTGAAATTCTTTGGTGTATCCGGCATCTTCCAGAAAGGTTTTAATTTTATTAAAATCTTCTTCGGTAATTAAGAAATCAATGTCCGCGGTTTGACGGCTGAATTTGTAATAATTAACCGCAAACCCCCCGATTAAAACACAAGAAACCCCTGTTTTATTTATTGTGTCTGAAAGAAGATGAAAGGCACTATGGTATTCCACTATGGCCTCTCTATTATCAACGCGGAATTTATTCCCCCTCTGCCGCGGGAAATCACCAGGGCTTTGTTTATCTTATACTCTCTGGCTTCATTTTTAATAAAGTTCAAGCCGTTATTTGCCGGCTTATCTAAGTTTATAGTCGGAGGAACTAAATTATGCTCCATACTCAAAATTGTGGTAATCATATCTACCGCTCCGGATGCGCCCAACAGATTACCGAACATTGACTTAGGGCAACTGACAGGAATAGTTTTTGCCTTATCGCCAAAGACCTGCTTAATAGCGGCTACTTCTCCCGAATCCCAATCATTACAGGCCAGGCCGTCTAAGCTGATATAATCTATTTTTTCCGGAGAAATTTGAGCATCATCTAAGGCTATTTGGATTGCCCGGGCTAATTCCCTGCCGTCGGTATCGGGGCTAATCCGGTCTTTTCCGTCACAGGTAGTGCCGTAGCCGGAAATCACCGCCTGGATATTTGCCTTACGAGTCTTGGCGCGCTCAATATTTTCCAGTGTTACAATTCCCGCGCCTTCGCCAATCACAAAACCATCGCGCTTTTTGTCAAACGGCCGGTAGGCGCTTTGCGGGTTATCGTTGTTTTTTGATAAACAACCGTAGGTATTGCAGCATAAAAGCGCGTAAGGGGTAACTGGGGCCTCCATTCCTCCGGCCAGAATTAAATTCAATTTATCCTTGCCCAGGGTCTTACCGGCATAGCCTAAGGCCATTAAAGAACTGGCCCGGTCGCTAACCACCGTCTTACTAAAACCCTTGATGCCGTAATAAATGGAAACCTGACCCTGGGGCGCGGCGGGAAACCAGGCGCTGGCCATATACGGCGAGACTCCTTCACGGCCCTCCCGGTATAGGTCGCGCAGTTCGGTTTCGGCATAGAGCC
>DOMD01000129.1 GCA_003510525.1 Candidatus Omnitrophota bacterium | reverse complement strand
TGCTATAATCTCTTCAAACGATGTGCCGCGCACCAGCTTTAAACGCTCACTTTTTAAATTGCTCCATCGGATATCTATCATTGGCTCTATTATGTATATACAATTGTATTATATTTTATAGAAAAGTCAAGAGATTAAAAAAAATAGTTTCGGGCAAGCGTTTCTGGCTTCTTCGCCGGTCAGTTATCAAGGGAAAACTCACAGTTTGTACCCCTCACCTAACCTCTCCCACAAGGGGAGAGGAATCGTAGAAAAATATCTTGCCTCCATTCTGACCGATTATGCTTCTTCTTAGAAGTTTCCGGGGGCTTATCAACCTAAAATTCGCAAAAACGCCTCAATTACTTTGGGGTTGAATTGGGTGCCGCTGTGTTTTTTGAGTTCAAGTTTTGCCTCCTCTTTACTCAGCGGTTGGCGGTAGGCCCGGCAGGAGGTCATCGCGTCATAGGCGTCGGCCGCGGAAACAATTGCCGCGAAGATATTGATATTATCCCCGTTCATCTTATCCGGATAACCCGACGCGTCATGGCGCTCGTGATGGCTCCTGACCGCCGAGAGCATCTCATCGCTAATCCGCAGGGGTTTTAAAATCTCTTCTCCGGTAAGGGGATGGTTTCGGATTAACGCCATTTCCTCATCAGTTAATTTTTCCTTTTTATTCAGGATATTCTCGCTGATTCCTAATTTTCCTATATCATGAATAGAGGCTATTTCTCTTAAAAGCTTGATCTTCTCCTCAGGAAGCCCCATCTTGACGGCTATCTCCCTGGCATAATCCGCCACCCTCTCGGAATGGCCCTTGGTATAGGGGTCTTTGGCCTCTAAGGCCCGCACTAAAGATTCTACCACGCGATAGAAATAATCCAGGAGCTTTCCCTGGGATTCCGCCAGGCTCCCGGCCATCCGGTTAAAAGACCCGGCCAGCTCGCTTATTTCATCATTTCCTTGGACTTCAACCGTGTAATGGAGATCACCTTGAGAAACGCGGCGCGTCCCCTCTACTAATTTTCCCACCGGCTTAGTTATTCCCTTTGAAATCAACATCCCTAAAATCAAAGAAATAATAATTCCCAGAAACAAGATAAACAAAATACGTCTATACACCGCTTTTTTAATCAGATAGACCTCCTGCGCGCTGATATCCACGCCTAATACCGCGATTGCTTTTTCCTCCTTATCGCGTATCGGCGCGTATCCGGATAAAGTAGCTCCCCACTCATCAACCTCTATTTTTTTATCCGCGGACGGGCCGCTAAAGGCCTTAAGCATTTCGGGAAATCTGGAGGCATCGTATCTATCTCCGGGATAAGAAGTAGCCCATTTAGGTAGAGTTCTTTCCATGGCCGGGTTGGGATCAACCATAAACTGCCAAACGCCTTCNNATAACATATCCGCGTCAAGGGCAAGCGCTCCGGTCTGGGCAATAACTATCAATTTATTTCTAAGGTCGTTAAATTTTGAATTCAGCACATATTTATAGATCAGAAAATTACTCATTGCCGCGGTAAAAAACATCGCGCCGATCAAGGCCAGGGTCAATCTGGACTGAAAACTTCCCAAACGAATCTTTTTCATTTTTCTCCTTATTTTTCTATCGGCATAAATATCCGAATTGGCAATAGCCGCATTTATTATATCCCGAGGTATCCGCGCTAAAAGGGATATTGGGATTAAGGATGTCCCGCAGTATAAATTCCAGGGCCTTAAGATAAAATCGCATAGCCTTCTCTTTAGCCTCAAGGTCCATATCTTTTTTAAAAAATTCTTTAAGCCCGAGATTTTTTCCTAAGTCATTCAGGGTATAAAGCGCGGCGTTGATATCCCGGCCCGGATATATCTTTTGGGCAAAATGAAGATACAACGGAAGCTGAAACGACTTAACTGTATCCCGAAGCGTTTCCCGGCTAAAATCCTCTTCTGGTAACTTGCCCGCGCCTTTAGGCAGTTCGGCTCCGGCGGTTTTATAATCAAGCACCAAAAGGCTCCCGTCGCTTAGCCGGTCTATCCTGTCCAAGCGGCAGGTAAACCTGAAGCTCTTCTCATCAACCGATAGCTTATCCTTCAGCTCCAACTCCAGGCCGACAACCTCATCCACTTCCCGCCTGGCCTCATTATCCAGAAACCTCTCCATCCGGATTCGCATTATCTTTTTAACAATAAAAGAATCCGACTTCATCTTTCTTTTGAATTCCGCTTCAAAGTTATTTTCTAAAAGCCGGAAAAAACGCTCTCTGAATCTTTGGTTAATCAACGGCTTTTTCCCGATAAAACCGGAATAGGCCTCATAAAGCAAATCGTGGATAAAAACCCCGACATCGCTGGATTCCGGCTCCTCGTTGATAGAATCTTTCTCTCTTAAACCTAACACATATTGATAATAAAACCTTAAAGGACAGCCTAAATAAGTATTGATACTGGAAGCCGAATACTCTATTCCACTCTAAAAACTCAATTATTTTGTTGTTCTTGAGTATATCGGCCTTTGCCGGAAGATAGGTAACCTCAAAGACGCCCCGGGGAATTTCCATGACCTCAAGCGCGTCCTGGGCCTTCTGCCTTTCCCAAAGCAATTCTTCAACAAAGCGGCTTTTTTCTTTTTTCGGGCTTTCTTCATAAATAAGATAGGCCTTCCTGGCTCCCGAAAGCAGACGCTTAAACTGGTAGCGCTGAATCTCTTCTTCTTTCTCTAAGCGGTTGAGGCCCAGGCTGATCATCACTTCTCTGGGCACCAGCGGCTCATACACTTTAAGCTTGGGCAAAAAGTTTTCATTTACATCCAGGATAATAACATTCTCAAAATTAAGCGAACGGGTCTCGAATAATCCCAAGATCTGTAATCCTTTAAGCGGAGAACCGCTGAAGGCGGTCATTTCATTATCTAATTTATTCATAAATACACGAAACATATCCTCCGGATTAAAAGCCTCCAGCCCAAACTCGGCGCTTTCCAGCTCTTCTTTTATAGAAAGCATCCTTTCTAAAATTTTTAAATTCAGGGGATAACTGCCTAAAAATCCTTTATTAAGCAAAACGTTAATGACCTTATCTAAGCTCAAGGTAAAATCGGCGAAATTACGCGGAGCTTCCCAGGCATAAAAGAAAAGCTGATGCAATTCCTTAAGGATGCTTTTCAGCTCCGCGTAAGAGGCGGGGATATCCATATCTTTGAGGGCGCTCAAGACCAGCTCATAAATATCCTTGAGCTCCTCAATCTCCGAGAGCTGAAAAAACAAACTTCCGCTTACCGCGGTCTTATCCCTGCCGGTAAGTATTTCTTCAATCTTATGGGTAAGTATCCGGAGAGCCGCCGGCTCCTGAGCCAACAGCCTTAAATTCTTCACTAAAGGGTGGGCCAGCAGTCTTAAGTAATCCTTAACATAATAGCAGCTTTTATCCTTTTTGGTTTCCTGGGCCTTAAAGATACACTCAAAAAGTGAATATACCGGGCTTCTTTTTAAAGGATAGCCTATGGACACATTGAAATCTCCCGCGTCCGCGGAAATCTCCGAAAGTAAAGGAATCAGGCTTTCCGGATTAGGCAGGACAATTACCGTTTTATCCTTATCCTTAATCTCTTTGAGGATATCCCTGGCCAAACCTACCTGGGAATGCAGATCAAAGCCCGCTCCCATCCAAAGCTTATATTCATCGCCAGGCGCGTTATCGCGCGGCCTTATCGGATAAGACAAGCTGTCGGAAAATTTTTTAAGCACCGGCCACTCCCGCTCATCCCCCTGAAAAACAAATATCGCCTTATCTCTATCCAAAAGCTCTTTTACTATCTTACTTTCAGTCTGGTGCGAATAGAACAAATTACAAAAAAATATCTCGGTAAATTCGGAAAAATCCGCTTCCTTGACGCCTTGAGAGGCCAAAAGATAAACCAGGCCCCGGGTATAGGCCTTGCGCTTTTTGAGCTCATGGTGATAAGCATTCCGGATTAAGGTAATCTTCTCCAGCAAGGCATTGATACTCTGGGGAACATCATAACCGATTGAGGCATTCAGTTGAATCCGGTTTAATTCTATCAGTTTAATGTCCTCCAAATCCAATTGTTCGATGAAAGATAGTATTTCTCTGGCCCAGGGTAAAAATAAGGAAAAGCTTTCCTTTTCTCTTAAGATATCCGGGGCGATTTCCCGGGACAATTGATAGATAAGAAAACAGCTGTCCAAATCCGAAATCTTACCAAAAGGCCCATTTTTGGCTAATATGTATTCGGCAAATTCATCCATAGAGAAAAACCTGGGCCCAAAAAATGTCTTACCCAGCCTCAACGCCAGCTCTCTCTTTAAGAACAATTCCGGGCGCTTTCCTCCGAATACCAAGGCCAGCTTACTTATATCCTTAGCCTCGCGGATATAATTCTCCTCAATAAAAGAGGCCAGATTATGAATATAATTTTCGGATAAGCTATAGCTTATTACCTTCTCCATCGAATCCATCCACTTTTAAAGTATCCAAATAAATGATAAATCCTTTGCTGTTTAATTCAGGATACAGGTCTTTTAATAAGCGCGTATATTCTAATACCTGCTTTTGGTATTCCGGAGCCTCTATCTTAGAGCTTTTATAGTCTATAACCCAGAATTCGTCATCGCGGACAATCAGACGGTCTATCCTCTTGGTGCGGCCATACCTGTCCACCAGTTCTTTTTCCTGAAAAACTTGCGCGCATCCTAAGAAAAAGAAAGGCTTAAGGCTTTCCTCCTCCACTATTCTCCTTAAACTTTTTTCAAAGCCAGCCCAATCATTAACCAGGGGGAACTTCGCTTTAGCCTGGGCCAAAGAATGAAGAATAATCCGCTCGGCATCCTGCCCGGATAAATTCCCTATCCCGGAAAGCATAAAATGCAGGATATCCCCTTTAATCAACTCTCCCCGTCTTTTAATCAGGGATTCGTCCTCAAACTCATCCTTTAAGAAGCTGATCCAATCCTGATGCCGGGGCAGGGAGATTTTTCTTTTTACTAAGGATTTCTGACTATTATTACTTTTATAACTTACCCTCTTTCCCCTTTCAAAGCTTTCTTCCGGGATAAGCAAAGCGGCCAGATTATTGCCCCGGGAGGCTGTTTTTTGAACAAAGGCGTAAAGCTCGTATTTTGCCCGGGTGAAGGCGACATACACCGCGTTCAACTCATCTATAAATGCCTTTTTATATTCATCAATATACCTGGCCTTGAGTTCGGGTGAGAAGTCCAGGCTCTCATCATTCACTAAATAGCTTAAAGCCAGCTTATCCTGGGCGGGGTAAACCCCGTTAGAGATAGGTTGCCAGAGGCAACCGTCGGACACCTTCGGTGTTATATCTCTAACGGGGTAAACCGTGAACGCTCCGCTTTTGTTCTGCCCTGAACCCGGCTTAATGTTTATCTCTAAGAAAGGGATGACCACCACCCCAAACTCCAATCCCTTGGATTTATGAATAGTCAAAACCTTGACCGCTTCACAGGCGCACGCATTCACATAAAAATCATCCGCCGGATTAGATTCAAAAAATTCCAGGAAAAAGCTAAGATTCTGGTTATCTTCTTCCTGGGCCTTGATTAACTCCAGGAACTTCATAAAAAATCCCTGATGCTCCGGGAAATTCTCCAGCACCTTAAATCTGGCCAGGATGCTTACTACCAGCTCATAAAGCGGGACTAAGCCGACATTCTTAAAAAACTCCTCAATCAGGGCGCTCCAAAATTCAGGATAGTTTTGGCGCAGTTCAACGTAAAGATAGTTTGTCCGGGCCTTTTTCTTAAAGTTAAGCCCGAAAAGAAAATCACGCGTAAGCTGTTGGTCAATCCGGCAGGCGCGGGCAAATATATCCCCCAGGATGAAAGAGGCGAAAGAAAGATTATCTATGGGTGAATTTAAAAACTTTAAAAACGAAACCAGCTCTTTGATATAGGGGTTTTCCCGAATGTCCAGGGTCTTCTCCGACTCAACCGGAATGCCTTTCTCGATAAGCCAAAGGCTGAACAACTCCACCTCGGCATTAGACCTGGCTAATATAGCTATATCGCTGTAGGCGAATCTTTCTTTTAAATTACCGACTATATCTAAAACCTTGTCCTTAACTATACTTTTGATTGCTTCCCTGTCTTCGGCTTCAATGGTTTCAAACTTAACGAAACCGGCGGTATTTTCCTTTTTGTATTCCTGGCGCGCCCCGGCGAATACGCCGGTTATCTCCTTAATTTCTTTCTCCGGAAGGTCTAAAGAGTCTTTGGCCAGCTCTTTTCTCCTATTAAAGAAATCCAGGAGATTTTCTCGCGAGAAAATCTCGTTGTTAAATTCCACAATCTCTTTCTGACTGCGGTAATTTTTACTTAACGGCTCCTCCGAAACATTAAACTGTTCGAGATTATTTTTAAGTTCGTCAATTAAAGAAACCTCACCGCCCCGGAATCTATAGATAGCCTGCTTCTTNNTCCTGAAACTCATCAATCAAGAAATGCCGGAATTGGGCGGATAATCTATAATAAAGCTCAGGGATATTCATCCCTCCTTCAGCAAAAAGCCTGCGGGCGCGGCTGTTTAATTCCAGGAGAAAAAGCACATCCTCTTTCCGGGATAAATCTTCCATATACTCCAGCACTCCGGAAAATATATCAATATAACAGTTAAATAATGAATAAGCCCTCCAGGTATAAAACCCGGCTATCTCATCCTTGATTTCTTTCCAGAGCCTCAGCGCGTTATCATCAGCCGGGAAACCCTTCTTCATCTTGAATTCATCCTTGGCAAAAGGCAGAAAAAACTTCTCCACCCCTAAAACGCTAAAGGTTGAGGAATCCATAAAACTGCCCCAGGTCCGCATATTTATCCCCTCGGGCATCTGTTTTCTTAGCTCCCCCATCAGCTTAACAATACGCTCTTTCTTACCCAGCAGGTCTTTGGCCTCTTTAGGGTATCTGGTAAAACCCATCCCATAGACATTACTTAAGACAAATAAACTCTCCAGCAAAGAAAGTATGTCCGGCTTAGGCAGCCAGCCCTTCTTATTTTCCAGATAAATATATTGCTCCAGGAAATCCGAAAACATCTCCTGAATTTTCAGGTCGCTATTGGCCTGGTCAATAAATTTGTCTAAGCTATAAGATAGATTATCGGCATAATTATGCTTGATTCTAAAGGCGGAGGAAAGATGAAACTTAAAGGCGCATCCGGAAAGTATGGCGTTGACAAAGCTGTCAATGGTCTGAACCTGGAAATAATTATAGCCGCGGACAATCTCATCCATTATCAGGCGGGCCTTTTGACAGGCGAATTCTTCTTCTATGCCGATAAAAGACAGGAAATCCACCTTGTCCTTACGGCTGGGAAATTTATCCAGGGCCAGCATCTTTAAAAATTCCAGAATCCTTTCCTTCATCTCCAATGCCGCCTTGTTGGAGAAGGTAATAGCCAGGACGCTCTTTAAAGGAATTTCCGCGAGACTGCCGCCCATCAACAGCCGGATATAGCGCCCGGCCAGGCAATAGGTCTTCCCCGAGCCGGCCGAGGCTTCAACTATAGTTACCTGAGGCGATAGCGGCGGATTTTGGTTAACCATAAAGGTATTATATCAAGGATAGAATACAACAGGAAGGATATTTTGATAGGATAATGCTAAATAAAAAGCATCACTGCCAGGGATTTCTCGGGCGGATTTTTCGGGGATGATATTTATAGGCTCAAGCAGAAAAACGTTTACGCGTTAGGCTAAATGTGGTCTATAAAATCTTTTACCGTTACAATAGGAATATTCTCAAATACACCCAAGTCAAGAAGATGGCTATCTCCGGAAACAATATAATCGGCCTGGACTGCCAGAGCGCACGCGAGAACTTTATTGTCATCAGGATCATTTTTAATTACATTCAGCTTTATTACATCCGGCAGCACAATCGCAAATTTTTTTATCGTGTCTACAGCCAGCTCTATCTCTTCGTCTTTCAGATTATATTTATTTCTTAGGTGGGGATACCGTAATACCCTTCCCAGCTCTTCTACCATTTGCTCGGATATAACCACCAGAAAGGCACGGTCGTGCCATAGCTGTAATAATTTCGCGGGGTTGCCTTTTTTACTTATCATTCCACTTACGAAGAGGTTTATATCAATAACTGCCTTAAGCATGTTTTTTCCTGACCGCCTGCATTGCCACGCGGACATCCTTTTCTACTTCTTCAACAGGTAAATTAGGCGCCTTAGCTCTAATCTTATCAAATATTTTAAACTGCTCCTCTCTTTCCTGGATAAATCGGGTATATTCGTCCGCGCTCAGTATGGCAATCATGGGGATCCCCGCTTTCTCAACTATAAAGCGATCACCTTTCTTAAAAGACCTTTTCATAATCTCTCCCAGGTGCACTCTTGCTTCTACCGCGGGTATTACTTTTGCAGTTACCATCGTTTATTCCCTCCGCTAATCAAAGCTAATTAACATTAATCAATCATACTTAAAGTATACAATACAAAAATGAATTCGTCAAGAGTAAAACGGGCGCGTTTTGGCTTTGGGCTGGGGCTGTTCTTTCCACCAAACCTCCTCACACCTCATTGTAAATCCTCATCAGCAAAAGCCTCTGCCGATACTTTTTCCATTTAGACTGTGTCGCAATCTCT
>DOMD01000057.1 GCA_003510525.1 Candidatus Omnitrophota bacterium | reverse complement strand
TTGATATGGTTTCTTCGGCAGTGAAAAATAATATTAATGAGCAAGAGCTGAAACCAAATGCAAAGAAACCAAGTGAAGAGCCTCACGGGTATACAGAAAAAGAAGGCCTTTTTCTTCCCAGACGGGAACTTTATACCGGTGGAGGAATAATAACTCCGAAGAGTAAGAGCGACGGTATTTTTTCTGACAAAATAAGAGAATTAGAATCTTCACTAAAAGCTGTTAATGGAATAAAAACTATCAGTGATTTGAGGGTTATGGATAAAAAAGCTTTAGGCGGATACTTACAAAATATTATTATCCTGAAAGAATTACAAAAAGAAGGAAATGGCGTATTAATAAATAAAGATCCGCTTTTTCTTATATTAAACTGGCCAGAAGCCTCGGAGCCTATCCATAAAAACGCGTATATTCTTCTTAACTATTTACATCCAAACTTTGATTACAGTCAGCAGGAATTGGAAATATTATTAGATTCCATCTATAGAATGAAAACAGAGCAGTTGGAATTCAGCCGGAATATCATTTATATAATTCCCAAATGCTTGGCTGATTTATCAGAGGAAAATTACGAGAAATATCTTTATGTTGTTAGCCGTCTGAGCCGATATCACCAAAGAATTCTTAACGTGCCGGAAAAAAACACCTTTGGCATAGAATTAGAAGTCGCCCTTAAAATTAACGAAAAAGAAATAGATGTGCTAGCCACAGGTATGCTTTTTAAACATTTAAAAAAATTTTTATTAGCTGAGGGCTTGAAAGAAAAGGGTTGGGTAGTAAAACAGGATGCATTGGGCGCAACTGAGATTACCACGGGAGATGGAGGTTTACCTAATACGGCAGAGGGATTCAAAGTGTTCAAAGATGGCCTTTCTTTAATCTCGAATGAAATTATTCGTTTCAGGTCGCTGCATTACCCGGCATTTGCTCTTCGTCAGGGTTTGCATATCCATATTGGACATCCTGACTCAAAAAATGAAAATATTATGAAGGCAGTGGGGGTTATCGGTAAAGCTATGGAATATTATTGGAGTTCGCTGTCTGTAACCGGGAATATCCTTACCTTCGCCGATGATGCCCTTCTTGGCCAGCCGGGAGATTCTAAAAATCATACGCCTTTTTATGACTCTGCACGAGGCACTATAGCCTTTAATACCTTTAGTCCGCCGAAGCTCGATCTTATATTAGAAAATGAGGATAGATATTTTGGATGGTTTCAGACGGCAATAGGCACTGCTATGAATATAGTGCATAGCGCGACAACCAAAACAGACGAATTTAATATCTGGAATATAGGCCTGCCTGTATTCCAGCGCAATATTTACACCCCTGGGAACTCCTTTCTTTTAAGAAAACACCTTAAGCACCTGTTTGGAGAAAATCACCAAGGAATTATCTCTATGCTTCAGCTTTTATTCGATATGGGGAGATTGCCGCAATTACTCGTAAGTGAAGAATCCTCAAAAGATAATGACAGGATTGAGAAGTTTTATAAAGAACATAACCTCGGTTTTTTATATACCTTACATACAAAAGGTAACAGTAAGGGGTGGCTCCCTAATATAAAAGAGAATATGCTGGCAATGCTTAATGATGAGAAATACAAGAATGAATTGATAGCATACTGTAAAACACTCATTAAATATTTTTCCGTAGAATCAGAAGACTTCTCTTGGGTTATGCAATTGGTTAAAATGATGCGCGATAATGAATGGATTAAAGACAACGGGGAGATAATTTCTGCCTACAAAGGACTTAATTTAGCGAACATCTTTTACTCTTCCGATGGAAAATATATTGCCTTTGGGCCTAAATTAAGAAATGGGTCAATTATGATATGGGATGTAAATAGCTGGAGCAAGTTGCGTATTCTTAAGGCTGAGCAGTGGATAGACGATATTATCTATTTCTTTGACGGTAAATATATTATCTCTCGTTTAACGGATGGAAGAGTGATAGAATGGAATGTTGCGAGCGGCGAAAAATCGGAAAAGGGCGGAAACTTTGATTCTGAGAGGTTTAAGCTTTTGTATAAAAATAAAGCTGTAGAGATAGGAAGTAAATTGGATCTAAGGTATCACTGGGAGCTAAACGATAGCTTAAAGAATGAACATATGTGGGTGGGTGAAGCCTGAACTAAAGTGGAAGTCTTAGATAAACGAGAAATAGATGGAGAAATATGGTTTAAAGTAAGGGTACTTAAGATAGAAGATAGAAATTTTACTTATTACGGTTTGAACAGTGTTGAAGAAGGCAGAGAGGCTTGGTTGTTAGGATTTGGAAGATTCACCAATTCTATTTGGTTATCTAATAACAAAGAAGATGAGGATATAAATATTTCTCATCTTGGCGGGCCTCGCGATACGTCTCCTTTTGGGAGCTTAATTTCATCCAGGCCCGAAGATAGCATCTTTCTACTACCGTTTCCCGTCGGTCTTCGTCATCGTTATAGCGGCAATTCGGCGTCTTCCTCAATAGATGTTAAAAAGAACTCAGTGACAGATGATATGAAACCAATCGCTAATTCCTTTCAGCAAGATTTAGGTGGTATTGATTTAACCTCTTTACCTATTACCGCTCAATCTGTTTTGGCTCGGCCTGTAGGAGCTAATATCCCTATAGCCAACCCGGCTTTAAATCTCAATATTAACTTAGATAATGAACTAAAGCAGATTCAGGATATGCTCAAGGCCGGGATTATGCCCGCGAGCGAAAGGATAAAAGAATACGCCTTAGCCTCTTCATCTTTGAAGCCGGAAGACTATAGCCGGGAAATTGGCCGGCTACTGGGCTGTATTGCTGATATCTTCCGGTTGGAAGAGGAAAAGGCCAAACCCACCCCCCAAGCCTTAAAAGACGCGCTTATTCTGCTGGAATCGGATAGTTCCGCTTAGAAGCCGCGGGCCTGCCCTAACCCAAAGAGCGATAAATAGTGTTGTTTTGATTGATCTGTTAACAGGCAATTTAGCCTGCTTCGGGTGTGAATTATTTCACATAATCACTTGACAAGGGCGGATTTGTGTGATAAATTTTAATTTTCCTGGGTTAAAAGAGATTTTAAAAGAATTAAAACTATATACAGGAGAGTATGTTAATCAATACTTATAGTTGTGTACTTTTGTTTTTAGCGGCTTCAACTGTGTTTGTCCTGGCCTCTTTTGTTACCTCCTGGGTTTTAAGGCCGCGTAAGCCCAGCCCCCAGAAGCTCTCCACCTATGAATGCGGCGAACCGACCAAGGGGACCAGCTTTATCCAGTATAATGTCCGCTATTACTTGTTCGCCTTGGCCTTTGTTATTTTTGATGTGGAGGCGGTGTTTTTACTGCCCTGGGCCGTGGTCTGCAAAGACTTCGGCCTGTTTGGCTTTATTGAGGCAGTGGTTTTTATCTTTATTCTTTTGGCCGGTTTAGTTTATGCCTGGAAAAAGAAGGTGTTGGAATGGCTCTAATCAATAAGCTTCCTATAATTACCGAGAAAATCCCCGGCGGCCAGATTATCCTGTCTTCGGTAGATTTTATCCTGAACTGGTCCAAGGAATCCAGCCTCTGGCCGATGAGCTTTGGCCTGGCCTGCTGCGCTATTGAGATGATGGCTGCCGGCGCCGCCCGGTATGATATGGATCGCTTTGGGGCCGGGGTTTTTCGGGCTTCTCCCCGGCAGTGCGACCTGATGATTGTTGCCGGCACCGTTAATGAGAAGATGTCTAAGCGGCTGCGGTTGTTATACGACCAGATGCCGGAACCCAAATATGTGATGGCTATGGGCAGCTGCGCCATCTCCGGCGGGCCGTATTATTATGACAGCTATAATGTGGTTAAAGGGGTGGATTTAATTGTTCCGGTGGATGTGCATATTCCGGGCTGTCCTCCCCGGCCCGAGGCCCTGCTTTTCGGCCTGATGCAGTTGCAGAAAAAAATCA
Organism: Candidatus Omnitrophota bacterium; assembly: GCA_003510525.1. GTDB lineage: Bacteria > Omnitrophota > Gorgyraeia > Gygaellales > UBA12090 > UBA12090. Next base: position 1,241 of record DOMD01000057.1, on the reverse strand, counting down.
AGAAGGAAAGTATTAAAAATGGCTGATCTGGATTGGGTTTTGGCTCTAAAAAATAAATTTTCCGATACAGTTGAGGAAGCCCTCAGCGGTTGTCTGGTTCTGCCCGGGGAAGATATTTTCAGGGCGGTTAATTTCTTAAAAAGAGAATACGGCTTTGATTATTTGATGAATCTGGCGGCTGTGGATTATAAGGACAGATTGGCGGTAGTGTATAATTTATATTCTTTCAAGCTCAAGGAAAAAGCGAACCTGAAGGTAATTTTGCCCCGGGATAATCCCGCCATAGAGAGCATAACCGAAATTTACGCGGCGGCCAATTGGCAGGAAAGGGAAGCCTTTGATTTGATGGGAATAAACTTTACCGGCCATCCGGATTTAAGAAGAATCCTCCTGCCGGATGATTATACCGGCCACCCATTAAGGAAAGATTATACTAAAGAAGGCTTTCTTCCCATGCCCGCGGTTTAACTATGCCTACCTTAGAAATTCAACAATTTAGCGTAAGTTTCGGCCCTCAGCATCCCTCTACCCACGGAGTTTTGCATCTGCAGATGGACTTAGACGGTGAGGTAATTGTCAATTGCACGCCCCATATTGGCTATCTCCACCGTGATTTTGAGAAAATCTGCGAGAATAGAACCTATACTCAGATTATCCCTTTTACCGACCGCCTGGATTATATTGGGGCGATGAATAATAATTTTGGATACTGTTTGACGGTAGAAAAATTACTGGGAGCGGTTATTCCGGAGCGCGCCGAATACATCAGGGTGATTATCGCGGAGTTGAACCGGATTGCCAGTCACTTATTGGCCGTAGGCACCTTTGTCCAGGACTTAGGAGCCTTTGGCACGCCTCTTTTATACTGCTTCCGGGAAAGGGAGATGATCCTGGATATCTTTGAAATGACCTGCGGAGCCCGGCTTACTTATAGTTACTATCGTCTGGGTGGAGTTTCCGCGGATATTCCGGAGGGGTTTGTTCAAAAGGTTAAGGATTTTATCCGCTATTTTCGGCCAAAGTTAGCCGACTATCACCGGTTGATTACCAATAACGCCATTTTTCTTATCCGCACCAAGGACATTGGTATTTTGAGTAAGGAGAAGGCGCTTAACTATGCCATCAGCGGCCCCAGCTTAAGGGCCAGCGGGATAAAATTTGATTTAAGAAAGGAAGAGCCTTCAGCGGCCCCAGCTTAAGGGCCAGCGGGATAAAATTTGATTTAAGAAAGGAAGAGCCTT
>DOMD01000063.1 GCA_003510525.1 Candidatus Omnitrophota bacterium | reverse complement strand
TTAATTAGTGTCTGTCCCTAATTTATATATCTTATACAAAAAGCCTTGACAAGCGCCGAATTTGGATTATAATTTAAATATTCTTCAGGGCAGGGTGAAATTCCCGACCGGCGGTGAGCCTCGTTAGAAACTACAGCATAACCAGAAAATGCATTAGGCTTCTAATGGGGTATAGTCCGCGAGCCGTTGACAATACAATGTTAAGGGCAGGAACCGGTGCGAATCCGGTACCGATAGTTCGCGCTTAGGCGCGCGCCCAAACTATCAAATTAGTTTGGGTGAAAAGTCTAGATGAGAGAAGATTGAAACCGCAAAAGCGCAGAAATATTTATGCCCCGGGAGATTAATTACGGGGTATTTTTATTTATGAATAGCCAATTTAACACCATAGAAGAAATAATTCAGGATATCAAGCTCGGCTCGATGGTCATTGTTATTGATGATGAGGACCGTGAGAATGAAGGGGATTTGCTGATGGCCGCCAGCGCCGCCGGCAAAGAGCAGATAAATTTCATGGCTAAGTTCGGCCGCGGCCTGATCTGTGTTCCGATGTCCGGGGATCGCCTGGAGGCTTTAGGCCTGCATCCTATGCTTAATTCCGCTCCTTCGGATTTATCCGCGGATGCCGACCCTTTTAAGACTGCCTGGAGGATATCGGTGGATGCCCGCCAGGGAACGACTACCGGGATTTCGGCCTTAGACCGGGCCCAGACCATTAAGGTTTTATTAGATAAAAATACCCAGCCGCAGGATTTAGTTCGTCCGGGGCACATCTTTCCTCTAGCGGCTAAAGACGGCGGGGTTTTAGTCAGGGCCGGACATACTGAGACGGCAGTAGACCTGGCCCGCTTGAGCGGTCTATATCCGGCTGGAGTTATCTGCGAAATTATGAATGACGACGGAACTATGGCCCGAACCCCAGAGTTAATTAAGTTTGCCCGGGTTCACCACTTAAAGATTTGCACTATTGCCTCGCTTATTGAATATCGCCGCAGAAACGAAATCTTAGTTAAGAAAATAGAAGAGACTAAGCTTCCGACCTCTTTTGGCGATTTTAAATTGGTGCTGTATGAGTCTTTGATTGATGGTTCGCATCATCTGGCCTTAGTCAGGGGTAAAATTAAAAAGAATAGTCCGGTATTGGTCAGGGCGCATTCAGCCTGTCTGACCGGGGATGTTTTTTCTTCTTTGCGGTGCGACTGCGGAAAGCAGTTGGAAAAGGCGATGCGGATGGTTGATTCCCAAGGCTCCGGGGTGATTATCTATATGAACCAGGAGGGCCGGGGCATAGGCCTGGTGAATAAAATCCATGCCTATGCTCTTCAGGATAAAGGGATGGATACGGTTGAGGCTAATGAGGCCCTGGGTTTTCCCGCGGACCTGCGCGACTACGGTATCGGAGCGCAGATATTAGCGGATTTGGGGGTAAAGAAAATCCGCCTCTTGACTAATAATCCCCGTAAGATTATCGGCCTGGAGGGATACGGACTGGAGATAGTTGAGCGCTTAAGCATAGAGGCAGAGCCTACCGAAACCAACAAGAAATATTTAAAGACCAAAAAGGAGAAGTTAGGGCATTTGTTAACCGCAGAGGCGCTGAAGATAATGGAAACAAAAGATTCCGCAGAAACGCAGAAGAAGACTTATTAAATTTCCGCGCTTCAGCGGAGAGCACTTATCTTAATTCAGCGTTTCAGCGGTTGCAAAGGAGATGATATGATTAAAACTATTGAAGGAAATTTGATTGCTAAGGGAAAGAAGTTTGTTATCGCGGCTAGCCGCTTTAATGACTTTATCACCAAACAGCTTATTGACGGCTGTCTGGATACCTTGATTCGCCACGGAGCGGATAAAGAAAAGATTGAGCTGGTATATGTTCCGGGAGCCTTTGAGATTCCGCTGATTGCTCAGAAATTAGCCAGGACTAAAGGATTTGACGCGGTTATCTGCCTGGGCGCGGTAATTCGCGGCTCAACTCCGCATTTTGATTATGTGGCCTCCGAGGTTTCTAAGGGGGTAGCCCAGGTTTCTTTAGATACGGGAATACCGGTAATTTTTGGGGTGATTACCGCCGACACTATTGAACAGGCAATAGAAAGAGCCGGAACCAAAGACGGAAATAAAGGAAAAGACGCCGCTATCTCAGCCATTGAGATGGTTAATCTGATCACCCAGATAAAATAAATGCGTAAGCGCACCCAAGCCAGGGAATACGCCCTGCAGTTACTTTATAAATATGATATTATTAAGGACTCTCCGGAGAATTTAACTTCTTTTTGGAGCCGGCAGGAAGAGCCTGTGGATGAAGAAGTTAGAATTTTTGCCGAGGAGATAGCCTTGGGGACCATAAAGTATTTAGAAGACATTGATAAGAAGGTCTCCGGGTATGCCACCAACTGGAACCTGAATCGAATGGCGGTGGTGGATAGGAATGTCCTGCGCTTAGGGAGCTTTGAACTGCTGTATCTTAAAGATATCCCGGCCAAGGTTTCTATTAACGAGGCGGTGGACCTGGCTAAGAAATATTCCGGTGAGGATTCTGGAAAGTTTGTTAATGGCATCCTTGACCGTATTAAAGATGAATGCGGGAAATCTTAATCCCGGATTAGTGAAATACGCGGACCTGCATACGCATACCCATTTCTCCGATGGCACTTTTAGCCCTCAAGAGGTTATTGCCTTAGCTAAAAAAGAAGGCCTTAGTTGTATAAGCATCACTGACCACGATTCAATTGACGCCTACCTGAGTTTTCCTTTCCCAGAGGAAGATATTGAGCTTATCCCGGGCCTAGAATTAACCGCTGACCTTAATAATATTGAAGTCCATATTCTGGGCTATCTGGTTGATTATCAAGAGCTTTGGTTCCAGGAGAAGCTTAGAGAAATCCGCCAGGGGCGGGTTAACCGGCTGGAGGAGATGTGCGCTAAGTTAAACGGATTGGGTATGCCCATAAGCGCGGATGAGGTTCTGGGGTTTGCCGGTAATGCCGCGGTAGGCAGGTTACATCTGGCCAGGATGATGGTTAAAAAAGGGCTTGTTGTCAGCGCCCAGGAGGCCTTTAATCGGTTCATTGGTGATGGCAAGTCAGCTTATGTCTCTCGCTTCCGGCTTAAACCTGAGGAGGCTATCGCGCTGATTCGTAAAGCTGGGGGCGTGCCGGTTTTGGCTCATCCTTATAGTTTGGCTAATCAGGAGTTGATTCCCGGGCTTGTCCGGGCAGGGCTTATGGGTTTAGAGGCGATATATCCGGAACATACCAATTCTCAGGTTAAACGTTATAAAAAATTGGCTGATGAATACGGCCTTTTGGTTACCGGTGGTTCAGATTGCCACGGCCAGGCCAAGCCTGAAGTAAAAATGGGAATGATTAAGCTTCCCTATGAGTATGTGGAAAAGATAAAAGAAGCTGCTAAAAATACATAAAAAAATCCCCCTGCATCCCCCTTTTACAAAGGGGGAAACCTGCCGGCAGGCAGGGAGGAGGATTTGAAAAATGGACTTTCAGATGATTACTGATGCATATTTTATGCGAAAGGCTTTTTCTCTGGCCTTAAGGGCCAAAGGAATGACCTGGCCCAATCCCCTGGTGGGGGCGGTGGTGGTTAAGAGCGGTAAAATTATCGGCCAGGGCTATCATAAGAAGGCCGGTTTAGCCCACGCTGAGGTTGAGGCTATCGAATCTGCCGGTAAATGTGCCAGAGGAGCGAGCCTTTATGTTACTTTAGAGCCTTGCGCTCATTATGGCCGGACTCCGCCTTGCGTGGATAAGATAATTGAATCCGGGATAAGGCGGGTAGTGGTGGGAATAGTTGACCCTAATCCCTTGAATAACGGCAAGGGGATAAAATTACTGAAAGAACATGGGATCAAGGTCGAGACAGGTTTTCTAGAGGAGGCAATCAGAAAGGAAAATCAGCCTTTTATCAAACACATAACCCAGAAAACCCCTTTTATTACGGTTAAGGTCGGGCAGTCTTTAGACGGTAAGATTGCCTTAAAGACAGGTGAGTCTCAGTGGATTACCTCATCCCCCGCAAGGGAATATTCCCATAGCCTGCGCCGTCTTTATGATGGGATAATGGTGGGAGTTAATACCGTGATCCGGGACAATCCCTTTTTGTCAGGCTCTCCTGATAGGCCCTTAACCAAGATTGTAACCGACAGCTCTTTAAGTACGCCGGCAGAGGCCAACATATTCAAGAAACCGGGCGAGGTGATTATTGCCTCTTTGAAGGAAAAAAGCGGCCAGGAGACCGAGAGCCGGAACCTTCTGCTTCAGAAGGCCCGGATTCTGGAGGTAAAGGAAAATAACGGCCAGTTGAATCTCTATGATTTATTGAAGAAGCTCGGACGGCTGGGGCTGTGCAATATCCTGGTGGAAGGCGGAGGCTCGCTGATTGGTTCACTCTTTGATTATGGATTAGTAGATAAAGTTATGTTCTTCATTGCCCCTGAAATTATTGGCGGTAAAGACTCAATCAGCTCAGTAATGGGCAGGGGCATCTCCCGCTTAGACAAGGCGGTAAAGTTAAAAGATGTCAAGATTAAGAGGATGGGTGAAGACTTTTTGGTGGAGGGGACGGTTAAGGAATATTGAGTTTAGGAGTTCAAATGTTTACAGGAATTATTGAAGAGTTAGGCGCGGTCAAGGAAATATCCCGCAAAGGCGGAGTTATCTTTTTATCTATCCAGACGGATAAGTGCGCGCAAGATGCAAAAACCGGAGACAGTATCGCGGTAAATGGCGTCTGCCTCACCGTAGTCAGAAGAGCTAAAGACATTTTAGGCTTTGAACTCTTAGAGGAAACCTTCAGGCTGACCAATTTAGGAAAGCTTAAATCTAATGAAAAGGTGAATTTGGAGCGCTCACTTAGGATAGGTGACAGGCTCTCCGGCCATTTTGTAACTGGACATATTGATTGCCTGGGGGCTATCCGCGAGAAAACCTATGTTTCAGGAAATCTCTCTTTTAAGATAGCTATTCCCCAGGAATTCCTAAAATTTATCGCGCTTAAAGGTTCAATAGCAGTTGATGGAATCAGCCTGACAGTATCTGATAAGCGTTCTAATACCTTTAGTGTCTATATCATTCCCCATACCCTCCAGAATACTACCTTGAGTTTCAAAGGCCCGTCTTCAGAAGTGAATATTGAAACCGACATCCTGGCCAAATATAATAACCAATAACCGTTGCATCAATTATTGCTAAAGGCCGTTTTTTTTGGTATAGTATGGCGATGGTAAAAATACTGCTTGTGCTGGCCGGCGGAGGGATAGGCTCTTTATTGAGGTATGGCGTATCCGGGGTTTTTGCTAAGGCCGGCTCTGATTTTCCCCTGGGGACATTGCTGGTTAATCTGACAGGCTCTTTTTTAATCGGC
>DOMD01000153.1 GCA_003510525.1 Candidatus Omnitrophota bacterium | reverse complement strand
ACCGCGATCGTGGAAGGATTGGCCCAGAGGATAATCAATCAGGATATCCCGGAAGGCCTGAAAGAAAAACAAGTTCTCTCTTTGGATTTGGGGGCTTTAATCGCCGGGGCAAAATTCCGGGGTGAATTTGAAGACAGGCTTAAGGCGGTGTTAAAAGAGATCCATTCCCGGACAGGTGAAATTATCCTTTTTATTGATGAACTGCATACCGTGGTAGGCGCCGGCTCCAGTGAAGGAGCGGTGGATGCCGCGAATATGCTTAAGCCGGCCTTAGCCCGGGGAGAATTGCGCTGTATCGGAGCGACTACTCTGGATGAATACCGCAAATACATTGAAAAGGACGCGGCCTTAGAGCGCAGATTTCAGCCGATTGTGGTGGGCGAACCCACAGTTGAGGATACCATTGCCATCCTGCGCGGACTAAAAGAACGCTACGAGACCCATCACGGGGTGCGCATCAAAGATTCGGCGATTATTGCCGCGGCCACCCTTTCCAGCCGCTACACTACTGAGAGATTCTTGCCGGATAAGGCCATTGATTTGATTGATGAGGCGGCCTCGGGACTAAGAATTGAAATTGACAGCAAGCCCCAGGAGTTAGATGTCATTGAACGTAAGATATTGCAGATTGAGATTGAAAAACAGGCCTTAAAAAAAGAAAAGGACGAAAATTCTTTGGAGCGGCTTAAAAAAATAGAAAAGGAATTAGCCTCTTTAAAAGAAAAATCCGAGGAACTTTCCGGACACTGGAAATTAGAAAAAGAGGGAATCCAGGAAATCCGCGAACTTAAAAATAATATTGAAGAGCTGAAGGCGCAAGAAAAGAAGCACGAGCGAGCCGGCAATCTGGATAAGGTAGCCGAAATCCGTTACGGAAAATTATTAGACCTGCAGAAAAAATTAGACGCCCAAAACTTAAGCTTACAAAAACTGCAAAGCTCAAAATCAATGCTCAAAGAAGAGGTGGATGAAGAGGATATTGCCGGAGTGGTTTCCCGCTGGACGCGCATCCCTTTAAACAAACTTTTAGAAGGAGAAAAAGATAAACTGCTCAAGACCGAGGAACGGCTTAAAAGCCGGGTCATTGGCCAGGATGAAGCGGTGGAGGCAATTTCTAACTGTATCCTGCGCTCGCGCTCCGGGCTGGGCGATCCGCGTAAACCCCTGGGGTCTTTCATCTTTATGGGGCCCACCGGAGTGGGAAAAACCGAATTAGCCAAATCCCTGGCCTGGTTTTTGTTTGACGACGAACAATCCTTAATCCGGATTGATATGTCCGAGTATATGGAAAAACACACCACCTCCAGGCTCCTGGGCGCGCCTCCCGGATATGTCGGCTATGATGAAGGCGGACAGCTTAGCGAAGCCGTCAGGCGCAAACCCTATTCAGTGGTGCTCTTTGATGAGATTGAAAAGGCCCACCCCGAGGTTCTGGATGTCTTATTGCAAATCCTGGATGACGGACGCGCCACTGACGGCCAGGGAAGAACAATTAATTTTAAAAACACCCTGATTATAATGACCTCAAACCTGCGCGATAAACAAGAACTGAAAGAAAGGCTAAGGCCGGAATTTATCAACCGGATTGACGAAATAATCGTTTTTAGAAGCTTATCTATAAACGAAATTAAAAAGATTATTGATATCCAGCTCAATTTGCTTCAGAAGAGATTAGCAGATAAAAAAATAGGCCTCCAGCTAAGCGATAAAGCCAAGGAGTTCTTTTCTAAAATCGGATTTGACCCTGTATACGGAGCCAGGCCATTAAAGAGGATTATCCAAAGATACGTTCAGAACCCACTATCTTTAAAAATCCTGGGCGGTGAAATCAAAGAGGGGGAGAATATAAAAATAGTAACCGCTAAAGAAATAAAAAATATAGACACCAACAAAATCATACACCGGATAAAACATCTCCTGGAAATAGATGAGGAAACAACCAAGCCCAAGACTGAAACAAGCCAAACCATTGACAACGAGATTATTTTTGTTAAAATATAGCGTTAACTTTATTAAGAATAATTACCTGTAAACCAACCTTTATAAATGCGCTCAAGCGACCGTCACAATAGAAACAAGGAAGTGCTTTCCGCGGTAATTGAAAGCCATATTAAAACTTCGGACGCCATCAGCTCTGAAGACATCCGCCCGCATTTTGACTGCTCCTCAGCCACAGTCAGAAACACCATGTCGGAGCTGGAAGAGCTGGGATATCTTACCCATATACACACCTCCGGCGGACGGGTGCCCACGGATAAAGGCTACCGTTATTATGTGGATATGCTCTTGACCCAGATACAGCTTGTGGAAGAAGAAAAAAGGCGCCTCACCCAGCACTACCAGCGGCAGATCAGGGTGTTGGAGGACATCTTAGAAAAAACCTCAGAGGTGCTTTCCAGCTTTACCCACTGCACGGGAATAGTTTCTTTTTTAAACAAAGGCAATAAGATATATTACAACGGCGCGTCTTTTATGACTGAACACCCGGAATTCAGGAATATCGAAAAAATACGCAATGTCTTAAAGGTTTTGGAGGAAAAAAAACAGCTCTTAGACATCCTTAACCGGAATTTAGAAAAAAGGCTGAATGTCTATATTGGCAGAGAAATTGAGTGCGAAGAAATCTCCGGTTGTTCTTTAATCGTCTCTACCTACGATGTGGAAGATAAGCCTTTGGGTAGAATCGCGGTCCTGGGCCCGCGGAGCATGAACTACAGCCAGGTGATTCCCACCATTGAATATGTTTCGGGGCTGATCAGTAAGGCTTTAGAAAATTTATAAAAAATGAACACTAACCACAAGAAAGAAAAAGAAGAAAAAAAACCGGAGGCCCAGGCAGAGCAGGAGGCCGTTCAGGAGAAACTAATAACCCTTAAAGAAGAAGAGTATAACCGGCTTAAGGAAGAAGTACTAAAAAGCCAGGACCATCAAGAGAGGCTCCTGCGTATGCAGGCGGATTTTGACAACGCCCGCAAACGGATGGAAAAACAGTGCCAGGATTTCACTAAATACGCCACTGAAGGTATAATCTCGGAATTATTAGGCATCCTTGATGATTTAGAAAGAACCACCCAAAACGCCGAGAATAAATCCGCGAATTTAGAGACATTCTTGAAAGGAATCGAGATGATTCTGGCCCATCTTTATGAAATGCTGAAAAAAAACGGAGTTAAACCCATTGAGGTTGAGGGAAGGCCTTTTGATCCCCACACCTCTGAAGCCTTGATGCAGGTAGATTCAGAACTGCCTGAACATACGGTAGTCGAGGAACTGCAAAAAGGTTATTTTTTAAATGATAGAGTGCTCAGAACAGCTAAGGTAAAAGTCGCGACCGCGAAAGCGCAAAAAGAATTAACCCCGCAAAATCCGCAAAAAGATTAACATTTTTTGCGAACCTTTGCGGCTTTAAAATTACACATAAGGAGGCAGTAAAATGGCTAAAGTAATCGGTATTGATTTAGGAACATCTAATTCGGCGGCGGCAGTAATGGAGGGGGGAAGGCCGGTAATCATCCCTTCGGCTGAAGGNNAGGAGCGGGGGTGGCTTCAGGCAAGGCCTTTCCTTCGTATGTCGCTTTTACCAAAGACGGCCAGCGCTTAGTAGGCGAACCGGCCCGCCGTCAGGCGGCGATAAACGCCGAAGGAACAATCCAGGCGGCCAAACGCAAGATGGGAACCGACTTTAAATTTAAAGTCCCGGGTAAAGAATATACCCCCCAGCAGGTTTCCGCCTTTATTTTACAGAAGATAAAACAGGATGCCGAAGCTTATCTGGGCGATAAGGTGGAAGAAGTGGTCATTACCTGCCCGGCCTATTTTGACGATAATCAAAGAACCGCCACCAAGGATGCCGGCGAGATTGCCGGTTTAAAGGTCCTGCGCGTAATCAATGAACCTACCGCCGCCTGCCTGGCTTACGGCCTGGAAAAATCACATAAAGAGCAAAAGATTATGGTCTTTGATTTAGGCGGCGGCACTTTGGATGTTACCATCATGGAAATGGCCCAGGGCGTATTTGAGGTCAAGGCCACCTCCGGCGACACCCAATTAGGCGGAACCGATATGGATAACGCCATCATAGATTATATCACGCGGGAATTCAAAAAAGATACCGGAATAGAGCTGAAGAATGATAAGATGGCTACCCAAAGGGTGCGCGAGGCCGGGGAAAAAGCCAAAATTGAGCTTTCCTCAACTGTAAGCACTGATATCAACCTGCCCTTCATTACCGCTGACGCCTCCGGGCCGAAACATTTGACCATGACTTTCACCCGGGCAAAATTAGAAGAATTAATCCAGCCGATTATTGACCGCTGTCATCACCCGATGGAACAGGCCCTAAGCGACGCCAAGCTTTCCTCCAAAGACATTGACCGGGTAATTATGGTCGGCGGGCCGACCCGGATGCCGATTGTCCAAAAATATGTTGAGGATTATGTAGGCAAAAAGATAGAGCGCGGGGTTGACCCCATGGAATGCGTGGCTTTAGGGGCGGCTATTCAGGTAGCCATCATTAAAGGCGATATGAAGGATGTCTTGCTTTTAGACGTTACTCCCCTGTCTTTAGGCATTGAAACCCTGGGCGGAGTCAATACTAAACTTATTGAAAGGAATACCACTATCCCCACGAAAAAAAGCCAGGTATTCTCTACCGCCGCCGATAATCAAACCGCGGTTACCATCCGCGTCCTCCAGGGTGAGCGGCAAATGGCTGATGACAATGTGGAATTAGGCAGGTTTGATTTGGTCGGCCTGCCGCCGGCACAGCGGGGCATTCCCCAGATTGAGGTAGCCTTTGATATTGACGCCAACGGAATTGTGCATGTCTCAGCAAAGGACTTAGGCACCGGCAAAGAACAATCTATCCGCATTACCGCGCCTAAAAAGCTCTCTAAAGAAGAAATAGAAAAAATGGTCAAAGACGCGGATAAATTTGCCGCTGATGACGCCAAAAAGAAGGAAGAGGTGGAGATTAAAAATCAGGCGGACACCCTGATGTATTCCACGGAAAAATCCCTGAAGGAATTTGGAGATAAGGTATCCGGCGAAGAGAAAGAAAAAATCCAAAATAAGCTCGATGAGCTCAAAGACGCGCTTAAGGGTAAGGATATCGCCCGGACCAAGAAGGCAATAGAAGAGTTGACCGCTGTCTCGCATAAATTAGCCGAGGAAATCTATAAGCAGGGAGCGGCCAAACAGCAAAAAACCGAAGAAAAGAACCAAGGCCCGGAAGATAAAAAGTCAGAGGGCCAGGCAAAAGAAAAGAATAAAGACGAGGATATAATTGACGCCGAGTATAAGGCGGAAGACGAAGATAAGAATAAACCCTAAAGGTTAAGGATGAGGTTAAGGTTAAGAAAAAATCACCTTCACTTAGCCTCAACCTTGGCCTCAACCTTAAGTTAAATTATGATGTCTACTAAACGCGACTATTATGAGGTATTGGGCATCCAGAAAACTTCTTCTCTGGATGAGATAAAGAAGGCTTACCGTAATCTGGCCATGCAACATCATCCGGACCGGGTGCCCCAGGAGAAAAAGAAAGAGGCTGAGGAGAAATTCAAGGAAATCTCGGAGGCCTACGCGGTGCTCTCCGATACCCAAAAAAGAACTCTTTACGACCAATACGGCCATTCCGGGATTGACCAGAAGTATGCCTACGAAGATATCTTTAAAGGCGCTGACTTCGGAAGCATCTTTGGAAATATGAAAGATTCCGGTTTTGGCGGCGGTATATTTGAGGAAATTTTCGGAGATTTAGGCTTTGATATATCCGGCTCCGCGGGAAGCCGGCAAAGACAGCGGGGTAAAAGGGGAAGAGATCTCCAGATTGAAATAGATATAACCCTGGAAGAGGCCTATTCCGGAGCGGAGAAACCAATAACTATCCCCCGTTATGAACCCTGTTCCACCTGCCAAGGCTCAGGGGCCAAGCCAGGCTCGAAAAAAAGCACCTGCGTCCAATGTAAAGGCCAGGGCCAGGTAATTATGTCCAGCGGCTTCTTTCAAGTAAGGCAAACCTGCCCTAAATGCCGCGGAGAAGGTTACACCATAGGCCAGCCCTGCCCTTCTTGCTACGGAGAAGGAAGAGCCAAGATTACCCGCAAAATAGAAGTAAAAATCCCAGCCGGCGTAGATACCGGTTCATCCCTAAGGGTGCGCGGCGAAGGAGAAGCCGGAACCCAGGGACACGGCGACCTCTATGTTATAATTAATGTTAAATCCGACAATAATTTTGAACGCCATAACAACGATATTTTAAACGAAATCACCATAAGCTTAGTTAAGGCTATTCTGGGAAGCGAGGTAGAGGTACCCACTTTAAGCGGGAAGGTTAAAATGAAAATACCTGCCGGAACCCAGGGAGGAAAAATATTTCGCCTTAAAGAAAAAGGCATGCCGGATGTGCACAGCTACACCCGGGGAGACCAATTAGTAAGAATTAACGTGGAAATCCCCAGCGAATTAAACAGTCAGGAAAGAAAACTTATCGAACAATTCGCGGCCTTACGGGGAGAAGACATAGAAAAAGAAGGTTTTGTGGATAAACTAAAAAAAACATTTCGGTGAGCCGCTGAACTGCGCGGAACATAACGCGGAACTACGCAATAAGGTTATACGTCGTTCTGCGTACAGTTCCGCGTGGTTTTAGCNNCCTTTGCGCAAGTGCCCCGAGTGCGCTAAAGCCGTGCGCCGGGTTATCGGTAACGGCGCGGGGATAATCTTTAAAGGCTCCGGATTCTACGCCACCGACTACCGCAAATCAGGTTACAGCGAAAAAGAAAAATCAGAAAAG
>DOMD01000096.1 GCA_003510525.1 Candidatus Omnitrophota bacterium | reverse complement strand
TTGACGCGTCTTCAGGTTTAAAAACCTTAAGATTAGCGGCATCTGAATCTGCCTTGGGGATGCCTTTACCTTTAGCGGTAAAAACTGTAGTTACGGTGTGAAAACGGGGGTCGCGTCCGGGGTTAGAATAGGTGTGCAATTGTTTCAAGTCATAGATATCCAGAGAGGTCTCTTCCTTGGCTTCGCGGATAGCGCAGTCCTCCAGGCTCTCATTATAATCCAGGAATCCTCCGGGAATGGCCCAGCCATAAGGGGGATTGGAGCGCTCGATCAAGACAATACCCTCAGGAAGCTCAATTATTATGTCTACGGTGATAAACGGCCCTTGTTGAATTTTATGAATGATGTATTCCAGATAACTTAGCACACTTTTATTAAAGGTATCATAGGCAGACTTATCAAAAAGGACAAAGGTTATTTCTTTTAAATAACTGTTCGGACAATCAAACCACAGGTGCCGAAATATCTCCTGGGCCATAATTTTGGCTGAGCCGGTTTCCGGAAAACCGCCCACCCCGCATCCTAAGGCCGGAAAGGCAATTGAATTAATTTTTAATTTTTCAGCTTCTTTCAAGGAACTATTACAGGCGGAGCGGATTTTTACTTCATCGGTCTTGAAATCCATTCCCATGGTCGCGGCGTGGATAACATATTTTGCTTTTAGCTTTCCGGCAGGGCCGGATATTGCCGTTCCGATTTCTATCGGCCCTTTTTTAACTGCCTCATCCTCAATTATCTTTCCGCCTTTTTTCTTAATGGCTCCGGCCACCCCTCCTCCCATCAAAAGCTGGTTATTGGCGGCATTGACAATAGCCTCAGCCTCAATTTCAGTAATATCGCCTTGAACTATCTTTATCTCAGTATTTCTTATAAACATTGGTTTAGTTCTCTTTAGAATGTAGATTCTTCTGCTGATTTAATTTCCCCCAGACAAAAATTATCAGCTTACCTAAGAGCCAAATGCCGATTATCGCCAATACACATACCAGCATAAACCGTAAAAGTAAACCCATTAATAATAAGAGCGGAAATAATAAAAACCAAATACCCGCCAGTATCACTACCGCCGCTAAAAATGTTAATCCTACAAGAAATGCTCTCATTTCTGCCTTTCTTTCTTGATGAGCTTTTTGGCCAGAACAAAAGCTTGGGCCTTATCGCGGACGTCTCCGACAGCCTGGGCCTCGTCAACGGCGGCCAGGAGCTTCCCGATTAAAGGGCCGGGCTCAAGCTTAAATTCCGCCATCACATCATTTCCGTTAATCAGTTTGATAAATTTCTCTTCTTTGGACTTCCTGAAAAAATCTTTCGCCAGGGCCAGACAGACATCTTCGTGATGCTTACGGTTTGCCCCTCGGGTTAAAGGCCCCCGGGTTGAGCGCTGGTCNNCGAAGATGCCAGAAGATGATTTTATCCAGGGCGTTTCTCTCATCGTTAGAAAGCCTTAGGCGCTCAGCAATACCCCTGACGATATTGCGCCCGGTCCTTTCATGGCCATGAAAACAAACCTTATCTTTAATGCGTTCTTTGGAAACCGGCTTTCCGATATCATGCAGGAACGCGCTTAACTTAAGCAAGGCCCTTTTGGTATGAGTTCCTGAAATAATCCGGTTAAGAAAAAGCTGGATGTCTCTGTATCTTTTTAATTCCTCAAAAAGCCTCTCTATTTGCTTGAGCGCCTCAAAACAATGCCCATAGACATCTAAGTGATGATACGGCCCCTGGCTGACCTTGCGCATAACCTTTACTTCCGGGATAATCTCATCCAAAACCCCTGCATCAGCCATCGCCTTAAAAGTATCAAAGGCATTCCCGGAATTCAGGATTTTAAACAATTCTTCGCTTACGCGTTCAAAGGCGGAGGAGGTAATTTTATCTTTGTGCTTCTTGATTAGGATTTTAGTTTTCGGCTCAATCCTGAAATCTAGGACCGCGCTTAAGGAATAGGCGCGCAAAATCCTTAAAGGGTCTTCCGCAAAGCTTAATTCCGAGATTACCCGGATAGTCCTGTTTTTTATGTCCCTTAGCGCTCCGTATCGGTCAATAAGAATATCTTCGGTCTTTTTGGCTTTTCCTAATGCCTTTAAATCCAGGCCTAAGCTATTGACAGTAAAATCCCTAAGAGAAAGGTCAACAAGAATATCCCGGCCGCTTGTGGTGAGCGCAGTCCTTCGACNNTCGCTCAGGACAAGTCGAACCACGAAAATCGGTAAAATCAAAATTGCAGGATTGTCCGCCTTTGTTATACACTATTCGGCAAGAACCGTGCTCTTCATCCAAAACCACAAACCCGCTTTTGAGGCTCCTGGCGATTTCCCGGCCGATTTTTATCGCGTTCGCGGACAGCGCGAAGTCAAAATCAAATACCTCTTTTTTTCTTTTTAGAAATAGGTCGCGCGGGTATCCGCCGACCAGATAAAATTCTTGAGGATATTTATTGAGCTGGCGGGTAATAAGCTTCAGGTAAGGATTCGCCTTAATTTCCTTGAGGATGGCATCCATAGGTAAGAAGGATTTACTTATATTTGGCGGACTGCTCCAAAACCTCTTCCTCAACGAAAATAGGGGCCTTGGCGCGCACAGCCAAGGCAATTGAATCTGAGGGGCGGGCATCAATTATCTTAGTTTCCTGATTTTCGGAGGCGATACATATCTTGGCGTAAAAGGTATTATTCTCTAATTTATCAATAACTATTTTCTCAACCTTAGCCTGAAGGCTTTCAATTATGGAATATAGAAGATCATGGGTTAAAGGACGGGGAGCCTTAATTCCGGAAAGCTTCATCTTGATACTGGAGGCTTCAAGCAAACCGATAACAATAGTGAGGGTTTTAACTCCGTTTTTTTCCTTTAACACAATCACCTGATCCTGGCGCTTCTCATCAATAATGATTTTATTTAACTCCATCTCAATCATAATTATCTCCGGGATTTAACCTTAGGCTTAGCTGCTATAGCCTTGCCTTCCTTTTTTACATCCTTTCCCAATATATCCTTTAGTTCACTCATAAACTGGTTTACATCTTTAAACTGCCGGTATACCGAGGCAAAGCGCACATAAGCCACCTCATCAACGGCGGCTAATTTCTCCATAACCAGCTCTCCCACAACTGAGGCAGGCATCTCTTTTTCGTATTTGCGCATCGCGCTTCTTTCAATGGAAGCCACCATATCCTCCATCATCTTAAGACTTATAGAACGTTTCTCACAGGCCTTAACAATACCACTTAAAATCTTATTACGGTCAAAGGCCTCGCGGCGGCCGTCTTTCTTTACCACCAAAAGCGGTATCCGCTCAATGTATTCATAGGTAGTAAAACGCCTCTCGCACTTAAGGCACTCCCGCCTTCTCCGGACAGAATTACCTTCGGCGCTCAGGCGCGAATCAATTACCTTGTCTTCCAGATGTCCGCAGTAAATGCACTTCATAAAAAAACTCCTTTTTAAGTAAATTAATTATACCAAAAGGGAGTGTTTTTGTCTAGTCGTTTATTAACTCTTGCATTAATCATAAGCCTTATAACTCTCAGGCACAATCGTTTGCCTGCTATAAACTTCATAATTAGCGTAATTATCCATAGAGTTTTTAGAGTTTTTGGCATTATTTTCATAATTTTTTGGCACTGGTTCGTCTTTATTTATTCCTAACTTTTTTACTGACTGCGTAGAGCAAGTAAAAGCGTCAAACATTTCGACCAAGATAACATCCTCGCCAATTTTACAAATATTTTGCCACGGCACAAATATATGTTCGCATTTAAAAAAGTGAAAAAACTTTTGTTCGCCGGGAACAATTAACCCGCAAATTAATCCTGTGTGATAATCTAGAACNNTGCCGTCGGTAACATTTATAACATCTTTTTCACGCAGTTCGCAAAAGGTTATTTCTCTTTGCATCCAAAACTCCTTAAAATTTTACAAATTATTACAAAATAATATATGACGCGAGCTCCGCCGTTATTAACGCAAATTTTTTATAATTTATATGCTAAAATTTAAAATTTTGATAAAAAAAAGCACTCTTTTAGAGCACTTTTTAATATGTCATAATTGCTTTTTTAAATTTCCTAATGCATTTTTTTCTAGCCTACTTACTTGTGCTTGGCTTATGCCAACTTCCTCACTTACTTCCATTTGAGTTTTGCCTAAATAATATCGTAGCATAACAATTTGTTTTTCTCGCTCGTTTAAT
>DOMD01000012.1:2386-3762 GCA_003510525.1 Candidatus Omnitrophota bacterium | reverse complement strand
ATTACCGATAAAGGCTCGCCAATGGATACCGGGGATTACCGGCAGAAAGAAATCCAGCTTAATGGCCGAGGCGATATCGGGGGCCGGTTTACTTCTCCGGCTACCAATATCTTTTTACTGCCTCTGGCCATAGCCGCTCCGGAAAAGGTTCGGACAGTTTTAGAGACGGCTAAAGCCATGAATGATGTTGGGGATATCAAGCAAGACCTATTCTTGAGGTTAGGGGCTTATTTATATTATATGGCCGCCCGTCAGGGCAAAGATAAGCTTACTATGCTTATGCCGGATGAATTAAAAGATATCCCGATGTGGGCGGAGCAGTTGATTGAGGAGTCTTTGGGTAAAGACGGTAAAGGCATAAGCCTTTTTTACGCGGAGAAGCTTTCGCCTCGGGAATTAAGGCCTGCCTCGCAAAATGACCGGGTATTTTTCCGGATAAATATAGGCGGCCGGAAAACCAGCCCTGAGCTTTGGAATTATCTGACGGCAAATAAATACCCGGTGTTTGAGATAGACCTAAAAGATATTTACTCCGTCGGGGGGATTATGCTGGGGCTGCAAAGGGCGGTGGCCGCGATCGGCTATCTTTGGGATATTTGTTTTGTGGACCAGCCGGCAGTGGAAGGCTATAAGAAGGCCACCAAAGAGGTAATGAAGACGCCGGGGGAAGTTAAAGTCCCCGCGCAATGGCGCTTTGCCACTTTTAAAGGGCTGAAACTATATTATAGCCCTTTGCTTGAGGCCGGAGCCTTGAGCGACAGCCAATTACAAGAAGAAGTAAAAAAGATGATGAGAAATTCTCCCCTTACCGAGGGGAGGCGGGGAGGAGTAGGAAATCCGCAAGGCGCGGCCGAGATATACGCGGCCATAATCAGCCTGCTTATCCAAAAGACAAAATTAGAGGCGATTGAGCTTACCTCTTACGGTAAGATGTCCCCGGCTTTTAAAAATATTCTGGATGAGGCCAGGTATAACCTGTTTACCCAGGGATTAAAACTGCCGGCGAAATTAGGTGAAGGCCCGGATAAGAACCATTCCTATCATCAGAATATTGAGGCCGGAAAAGATATGTGGTTTTCCACTTATTTCCTGGCCGATAAAATTGAACAGCCTGGATCTTTAGAATTTGACCCCAACCTGCTTAAGGCCCAGGCCATCGGAACAGTCCAATCGCTTATCAACAATAAGCGCAAGGTTGTCCTGGTTACCTTTGACGGCACCGCACAAGACGCCCAGGGGGAGCTAAAGGAATTCTGGGATAAGGTATTAGGGATTCTTACTGCCGTGAAGATAATAAAAAGCCCTGCGGCAGGACAAATGGTTACTTATGATGAGTTCCGGAAATTAGAGATAAAAGTAGCGCGGATACAAGAGGT
>DOMD01000012.1:0-2290 GCA_003510525.1 Candidatus Omnitrophota bacterium | reverse complement strand
AGCGTGGTAAAATAACCAAATCCAAACCCGCATTGGAATTTTGGGATTAAGTTTGAAATGGAATTAAAACAATTTGTTCCTTCGGATTATTGCCTTAAGTGTGTGGGTTGCTGCCGTTTTCTTGAAAATCCTACAATCTGGGCTCCCCAAGGATTCCGTTTAGTAAAAAATAACAATGGATACCGCTGTGAACACCTGAAAGAAGAGAATAATCGCTGTGCCATATATCCTCAAAGGCCGCTGGATTGCCGGCTGTATCCTTTTTTATTAGTTAAAAAAGGCAGTAGTCTTCAATTAGGCCTGCATGAAAGCTGTTGTTTTGTTGAAGAAAAACAGCCTGCCCCGGCTGATATTCAAACTTACGCCCAATATCTTAAGAATAGACTCAATTCCGCTTCATTTATTTCCGCAATCCGTAAAAATCCGGAAATCGCCTCCGATTATCAGGAAAATGTAGAACTAATCACGGATTTAAAAGATATATTTACCAAAGCCTATCTTCCTAAGCTCAATACACTTACCCTCAAGGATAAACCCCGGATAGAGGGCTACCTTTTAAAATCTAAAACCAGCCTTTCGGCGCGCCATTTTGTGGATATCTTTATCTGGAAAGACCTGTTTCAGATATTTTGGGTAATCATTGAAGATGAGCTTGGTATTTTTTATCAGGATAAAATCGGGATGTTTATGATGTTACCGCCTTTAGGAAAGTTTAAGCCAGTGGTGGTTAAAAAGTGTTTTGAGATTATGAATGGGTATAATCAGAATAGCGCGGTGAGCCGGATTGAGAATATAGCCCGGGAAGATACCGCTAAATATTCACGCTTAGGATTAAACTACAAGCTTAAAGATACCGAATACCTTTGCCTAAGAAAGGATTTGATTGAATTAGCCGGTGGCGGCTTTAAGTCTAAGCGCTCAAGTTGTAATTATTTCGTTAAAAACTACCGCTTTGATTTTTTAGAATATAAAGACAGCTATTACCGGGATTGCCTTAAGCTTTACCAGTCCTGGAGCCGTCAACGCAAGGATAAGCGCGAGGATGTTATCTATCAGCAGATGCTGGAGGATAGCTTCTTAAGTTTTAAAACCGCCTTACGATACTATAAAAAGTTAGGCTTAAGTGGTTACGTGGTAAAAATTGGTGGAAAAATAAAAGCCTGCACGTTTGGTTATCCTTTAAACAAAGATACCTTTTGCGTTTTGTTTGAAATCTGCGATTTAAATTTTAAAGGAATAGCCCAATATATCTTCCGGGAGTTTTGCAAAAAATTATCCGGGTATAAGTATATAAATATCATGGGCGCGTCAGATTTGGAAAACCTAAAAAAAGTAAAACTTTCCTACCGCCCGAAGAAAGAAATAGGGGTTTACAATATTTATCAAAAATGACGGCCGCGGAAGTTATTTGAAATCCTCCCCTTAGCAAGGGGAGATAGGGTGGGGTTAAAATGCCATACTTGACCTGGAAATCATTTGACTGGAAGCAGGGTGCCTGGGGAATCTTTGAGGCAATCAAGGACAAACCAAATGTCTTTTTTTTAGACAGCTCTCTGCGCCGTCCGGCCTTAGGCCGGTATTCATTTCTAGGTTTTGATCCGTTTTATATCTTTAAGGCCAAAGGCCAAAAAGATTCGCTAAATCAGCTAAGGCAACTGCTTAAGCGCTACAAGTTAGTAAACCAAAAATTCCCTTTTTTAGGCGGGGCAGTTGGCTATCTGGCCTATGATTTCGGCCTGCGTAGTGGCCGCACAGTGTGCGGCCACTACATTGAGGAAAGAGCCAAAGACGACCTGGGTTTACCGGATGTGTTTTTCGGGTTTTACGATACCATAATCGCCATTGACCATTGGCAGGGAAAGCTGACTATTTTCTCAACCGGTTTTCCCGAAAGGTCTGGTCTCGCGGCTGAAAAGAGGGCCAAAGAGAGATTGAGACAGGTGGTAGGGTTATTGTCGGAGGGCCGTAAACATATAGGCAGGAGGATTCCTGTTGGGCGGTCACAGGGGGCCGCCCCTACATCTAATTTCACCAAAGAAGGATATTTAAAGGCGGTAAATAAAGCCAAAGAGTATATAAAAAGAGGTGACATCTATCAGGTTAATCTCTCCCAAAGATTCAGCGCGCAAACCACCTTAAACAGTTTTGATTTGTATCAGAAACTGCGTCAGGCTTCACCCAGCGATTTCTCGGCTTACCTCGACTGCGGGGATTTTCAGATTATCAGCTCTTCTCCGGAGAGGTTCCTTAATTTTGACGGGAAAAAAGTTTCCACCCGGCCGATGAAGGG
>DOMD01000078.1 GCA_003510525.1 Candidatus Omnitrophota bacterium | reverse complement strand
GATTTTTTGTAAGAGCCGACCCGGATATATTCTTTCCCCTGAAACTGCACTGGATGCCTTGAAGCTCTATCGATTTCAAGTATTACAACTCTACCTTTGTCCGTTACTAGTACGTGGAAATAGAAATTGATTTTGGGCGCGAGAAGGCGGAGCAGCCAGTTTTCCAGCTCTTCATTGCCTACTTTTTTAAGACCGGGATCAAATGTTGTCCCCAGAATCTCATGCGTCCCGTCCTCAATGCCCCAAATAAGATAAGCGGAAGCCTTGCCCACAAGCGCGGCGGAATTCGACAACGCTGAAATATATTCGCCGATTTCCTGCGGCTCGTCGTTATTATGCTTAAACTCAACCCATTCTGTTTCCCTGGGAAGAGCGCGCAATTCATTTAGCAAACCGGACAAATAATCCTGCGGATATGTCATAAGATCCCTCCGGCACCTGAGCAGCGATTTGTTCTTTGATTATATAAATCGTCAAGAATACTCACACTTTTTTACCTTCTATGAGTTTAAACATTTCACCTATATTTTTAAATAGTATTTTAAAGTTCGCAAATGCCTCTTCCGGAAATGTTGGGACAACTTTCTCGGCATAATACACCTTACCTGACTTCACCTTTCTGTGTTCTGGCTCCACAGTCCTCTCATTGGTTTCCTTTTTGCCACCGACCAAAGTTGTTCGCCACTCTTGCTCAAATTCAAGACCCTTATCATCCTTCCTCTGTGTCACATAGACTTCAGGGAACATATACTCAATTGGGAAGTTTTTCTTTTGAATAAACTTCTCTTTCCCAATTACGACCGCTGGCAGTAAAATGGCCGCAACATGGTTATTTTTATGTTGCTTAAAGGTCACACCATTGCTACATTTTTCAATAAAATTACCATCCAGATCATTGTAATTTTTAATTCCCTCATCATCTCTGTCAAATAGCCCAACGGTTTGCGGAAGGCCAACCCGACAAGACTCTAAAGCTTTAGCCAACATCTGCGCCCCACCAGCCCCACCCTCTATCTCCGGGCACGGATCACATGACACAACAGCAAATAAACGAGTTTTTCGAGGATACAGCTTTTTCCAGGCCTCTTCTAAAATACCAACATCACTTTTCCCCTCGGTTAGAAGAACTGGCCCAGTTTTACTTTTAATCTCTTCAAGTAGTCTATTTTTGCCCTCAACCTCAAGGCGTTTTTTGTCTATTTCATCTTGATGCTTCCTGTATAGCTCCACAAAACCCAACTCGTCACGAAGAGATTCGGAATCCCGACTCCTGTCGGACAAAGAACTCAGCGCCACAACTTTTGTTTCGTCACTAAAGTAGACGCGATACATATTTAATTTATTGCCCTCAAGGTTAATAAACGCCGGGGAATGTGAGGTTATAAAACATTGGACCGATGTGGAATAAACATCACAAAACCCCTTTGCTAAACTACTTGCCATTAAATATTCCAAACAGTTCTCAGGCTCCTCAAAACCCCAGACATAGTAATACTTAGAGTTGGTCGCCACATGATGGAAGAGTGAAGGAAGAAATCTTGCCTGAATACCATCACCTCGCATTTCCAATGGCACCTTATTTTTACCGGCATTTGTAGCCACTTTAAATGCGCGAAAAAGCTCTGCCCTATCCGCTGGGAGCTGAATGTCCGTCTCCACGCCGCACACAGCCTTAAACTCATCTTTTATATAACTTGTTTCGCTTCGTACAGCTTCATTTAAATCTTTGATGAGATTTATCGTGTTTGTTTTCTCATAATGTTTCTTAAACACAGAATCCGATAGCAATCCAAGAGAATATGCAAAGAAACTCTTATCCTTAACAGCAGGGACATACTCATACTTAACAGTGTTCAAATACCGTTGAACACTTGCCTCAGCTCGGTCAAGACTTTGAGCGTGGGTTTTCCCTTGTTTAAATTGCCTTGCTATTGATGTTTTAGTTTCAGGGACTGAAGAATCTCGATACCAGGTTCGTGTAACAGTAAAGTTCTCCGGCAAACTTTTCTCCGAACGCTCTCCTCTACGAAAAGTCACAGCCACCCGGACAAATTGCCGTCCCTTAATTGATGCCCTGGCCTTCTCTAAGCGCTTATGAGAAAAGTCTGAAGAGAAGTTAAAGGGTTTATGCCAATCGGTTTCATTGTTGAAAAACAAATTTAGCGCTTTCAGGATATTTGACTTGCCAGAGTCGTTTTTCCCAGAGAAAACACTTAAATCTTTTAAGTTTCTCAGCTTGATATTAAAAATTGATCTAAAATACCAAACCTCGATAGAGTCAATCTGAATCATGATTGTTCCTCACATCTATTTTTCCAGTTACGACTTCAGATATTAACGTGGAGCGGTATTCGACAAGATATTCAACTGATTTTTTCTCATTAACGATTTGAGTATCAATCTGCTGAGTTTTATGATTAAGAAAATCGACAATTTTATTTTGCTCATTCCGGTCGGGAACGACAAAGACCACTTCACGTAAAGTTTCCCCGTAAATCACAGCAATTGTCGTTGCATTGCTATTATGATTAATACTTTCAAGAAAAGCACTGGACTCTTTCATGTAGAATTGCGCAAACATGTTTGAAATAATATTTTGATTAAGTTGAACTCTTATTAAACAGGGATGCAATATTCCTTTATCTTTTCCGTTAGGGAATATCGCACATTTTCCAATGGTGCCTCTTGTTGTTAGCAGAATATCTTGTGGAAATATTTCGAACTCGCTAAGCTCAATAAATTTATCATTAGAAATATATAACTCAGCAGAATCAAAATCGTTATCCATAACAGATCGTTGGGTGTACACCTTAATATCGGCGCCTTGCATGTCTGAATGTTTTAACTGGCTACCAAAAGGGCCTGTTTTTAGAGCGCCTTTTTTGTTCTTCAAAAGATATTTTAACCTCTTTACCTTCCAATGTTTGGGGATTTTGCCGAGCCAGGGGAGTCCTGAATTTTTCAGCTCAGCTTTTGGATCAAGACCTTTAGTCACGGCCTGGTTAATTATGGCTGCGCGTTCTTCTTTCAGAAGCTCAATCAGTTTCTCTTTTTTTGAAATCAAATCATCAATCTGCGCGGTCTTCCGGTCAAGATAGTCTGCGATGTTTTTTTGCTCGTCCAGTGATGGTGGATACCAAGCAGCAATACCCATCAACTCGCTTGCGTTTATTGCCGGGTAACTAACGCCGACTGACAAAGCTTCAACTCTGTCTATAATCTTTTCGCTTCTCAGAATGTAATATAGAAACTTTGGAACAATAACTGCCCCCGGACTTATAACTGCAAAACCGGTTGAGCAGACTATGTCTTTAGGCTCAAAATCTATATGGGCGACAGCTTTTAAATACGTTCTGACTGTTGAAACTATTGTGTCGCCATTTCTTACGATTCTCCGAGCACGAGAAGGTGCTTTAGCAAAATTTATTCTTTCGCCTAATTTTATGCCTTCTTCCAAGCCAACATTACCGATATCGACATAATTAAACTCATAGTCATTAGCAGTTGACTCGGGCAAGGCTTCCTGGTTCGCCTGAGCTACATATTTCAATCTCTTTGCCTTCCAATGCTTCGGTATTTTGCCAAGCCAGGAAATGCCGGAATTATTATATTCGGGGTATGGCTTCACTTCAGCGCCTCCGCCAGAAGGCCTTCCATCTCTTTTTCCAACGACAAAATGTCTTTGTGTATGTCTTCAAGGGGCCGGAGCGGCTTGTATTTATAAAACTCTTTGGTGAAGTTTATCTCATAGCCTACTTTGTCTTTGCTCCGGTCCATCCAGGCATCGGGGACATGCGGCAGGACTTCCCGCTTAAAATACTCATCTACGCTATCCATCAGCGGAACATTCTCGTAATCTCGCAGGTCCGTGTCCGGCTCCGGCTTCCCGTCCTTGTCCTGGCAGATATCCGCTGATTCATCTCTTTCTGCCAGGGCAGAAAGAATAGCGTTCATAAGCGGCGCTTTGATTCCAAGGCCTGTCTTCGCAACCACCTTATCTAAGGCTTTGATAAACTTATCCCTGTTTTTATACAGGGTAGAATCCATTATAGAAAGCATGGCGAGAATCTGCTTTTGCAGTTTTTCGCCTTCCGCTATTTCCTCAAGACCGGCTTTGCCTTTTTTCTTTGATTTGCCAAGATTAACAAATGCATTCTCCTGGCCGATGCGCGCTATCCGTTCTTTTGATGCCTGGAAGTTTAAGCGCAAAGGGCGCTCAACCGTTACCTTGGTATAGCCGAAGTATTCATTCGGAAATATCTTGCAGTATTCTCCGTCTTTGAAATCGCCATACAGCCGGGTAATCTTTGCGATATCCTCTTCGCCTATCTCCTTGCGTTTGTTGCCAAGGCTGCGGGCCATTTCTTTAAAGAAACTTGCCGCATTTACGAACTGGATTTTGTTTTTGCGGTCTTTCGGCTTGCGATTGGTAACTATCCAGATATAGGTAGAAATGCCGGTATTGTAAAAAAGCTGGTCCGGCAAAGCTACTATAGCCTCAAGCATATCGTTTTCAATAATCCACTTGCGGATTTCGCTCTCGCCGCTGCCGGCGCCGCCTGAAAACAATGGCGACCCGTTAAAAATAATGCCAAGCCTCGCGCCGCCGTTCTCCGGGCGCATTTTTGAGACCATGTGCTGCAGGAAAAGAAAAGCCCCGTCGCTGATACGCGGAAGCCCGGCGCCGAAGCGCCCGGAAAAGCCCATTTTCTCATGCTCTTTTACTATCTCGTCCTCTATCTTTTTCCATTCCACGCCAAAAGGCGGGTTGCTAAGCATGTAGTCAAACCGCTCGCCCCGTAAGCCGTCCTGAGTAAATGAATTGCCGAATTTAATATGGTCGGTATTCTGACCCTTAATAAGCATGTCGGAATTACATATGGCGTAGGATTCCGGGTTAAGCTCCTGGCCGAAAACACGCAAATCGGCATCGGGGTTAAGTTCGCGCAGATATTCTTCCGCCACGGAAAGCATGCCGCCGGTGCCGCAGGCAGGGTCATATAGGGTTTTAACAATGCCTTTCTTGGTCAGGACTCCCTTATCGTTAAGGAAAATCAGATTGACCATCAGCCGTATAACCTCGCGGGGAGTGAAGTGCTCCCCGGCTGTTTCATTGGAGAGGTCGGCGAATTTGCGGATAAGCTCTTCAAAAACATAACCCATTCCAATATTGGAAATTTTGTCCGGGTGCAGGTCCACCTCGGCGAACCGCTTCACCACCATATATAGAAGGTCTGATTTATCCAGCCTTTTTATATTCTCATCAAAGTTGAAGTTTTCAAGAATGCTTCTGGCATTTTTTGAGAAGCCGTTTATATAGTTGCGCAGGTTTGAAGCAATATCGTTGGGGTCGGCCAAAAGCTTCTGGAAATCATAACGGCTCTTATTGAAAAAAGACAGCTTGGCTTTGCGCTTTAGAACCACTTCGGCGGCTTCCGGGGAAAGCTTCTTTGTTTCCGGCAGATAGGCCAGTACATTCTGTTTGGTAGGCTCTAGCACGCAGTCCAGGCGGCGCAAAACGGTAAGGGGCAGGATTACCTTGCCATACTCGGACTGCTTGTAATCACCGCGCAAAAGGTCGGCAATGCTCCATATAAAATTCGCACGCTCTTTGAAGTTTTCTGCCATGTTGTTATTCCTCTGACAAATCCGTTAAACTGTGGCTATCCCACGAGTTAAATATTGG
Organism: Candidatus Omnitrophota bacterium; assembly: GCA_003510525.1. GTDB lineage: Bacteria > Omnitrophota > Gorgyraeia > Gygaellales > UBA12090 > UBA12090. The sequence goes on along the minus strand of DOMD01000078.1, from coordinate 491 downwards.
TGCGGGATTTAATAAATATTTCCAGATTCTGCGGCTTAACTTTCCAGTGGCCTATTTTCACGGCCTTTATTTCCTTCTTCGCTATAAGGTCCCGTACCCATTCTTCGGTAAGGCCAAGCTTGCGCGCGACCTGGCGGACCGTGAGATATTTTTTTATATCATCCATTGATCTGACTCCTCGGTAAGGTGAAACCCCCGTTAATCCCTATTAACCCATATTCTAATACTTGGGTGATTGCGGGTCAATGGATATTCTCCTTATGACCTTTTCATATAAGCCTATAAGATGGCCCCTACACCGGGATGTAGGACCTGGAAAGGCTACTTTAGCTATCTTCAATCAAATTTAAGGGCGGGTCATTACGCCGTATCATAAATGGGCGGGGACAGCATAAGACGGGCCAGGCCGGGGGCGGCGGCGCCTCCCGAGCGCAAGACGCTCCCGGCCTGGCCCTCTGCTACCTTATCTCCCCGCAGCTCTCTCCCCGGTG
>DOMD01000003.1:1801-6440 GCA_003510525.1 Candidatus Omnitrophota bacterium | reverse complement strand
TTTGAATTGGCCAAAGGGGAGAAGTTGAATATTATCGTGGTAACCCATGATGAAGGAAAACCGGCCGAGGAGCGCAGATTTAATGAGGATATCCGCAGAAAACTCCTGGCTAATAATATTACGGTGTATACCCATAATCAAAGTTTTATTTTCTTGCGCAAGGTAATTAATAAGCTCTTTGGCAGATTTGGCTTTCCCCGCTGGTATGGCCATTTAAGAAAAGCCAAAGAGCAATACGGCAGTGGGATAAAGGTTTGTTATATCATCACGCAGATGTTGATCGAGGGAAAGGTGTTAAGGGATGCCAGGGTAGTGGCAATTGCCGGTAGTAAAAGCGGGGCGGATAGCTGTGGTATATTTTCCATTAAGCCGGGCAATAAATGGCCGGTTTTAGAAGAAGTCATAATCAGTAATCAGGGACGGTTCTCAATTTAAAGCGAGAACCGTCCCTACTTAGGAGGGAGTATGTGCGGGATAACTACTAAATGGAAACAGGTATTTTATGACGAGGTGGAACCGATAAAACTCAAAGATCCTTTAGCGGTATTCCTGGGAGCGATTGATGAGCACGAGGAATTTATCTTTACCTATGAAGACGCGGTGAAGCTGGCCGGACACTCTTGTCCGGCGGTATCCGGGGCTTATAAGGTTACCGAAAAGGCGCTTAAGGCCTTATACGGCAGTGAAATCCCCATCAGGGGTGGAATCAACGTCAAGGTTTTAGGCAATATAGATAACGGGGCTAACGGGCCTATCTCCCAGGTAATCAGCCTAATCACCGGGGCGGCACCGGAGACCGGATTTGCCGGTTTGGGTAATAGTTTTGTCCGTAAGAATAAGCTTATCTTTGATGAGAAGAATGAAGAAGCCAATGCCTTTGTTTTTACCCGGGACGATAACGGAAAGTCGGTGAAGGTAGCCTATCATCCGGAGAATGTTCCAGGAGATGAAGATATGCACAATCTTTTTACCAAATGTATTGTGGGTACCGCCAGTGAAAAACAAAAAGAAAAATTTAAAGAGCTGTGGCAGAAGCGGGTGAAATGCGTCTTGTTTGAAGAGGTAAAGGGCCTGTTCAGCGTTGAGAAGCTGAATTAGCGATGAGCTGGAGTTGTCAGTATGAGGCTAAAGGTTCCTGTAAGAGGCTGAAGCGGGATTGCCGACCGGGGATTAAAGGTTGTGTCTTGGATCAAAAGGCGGAGTTTATCAATTTTGAGGCAGATAAGAAGGAGGGTGAATCTATGGCGGAAAAAGTAGAAATTTTAGATTTGCGGCCGATGCCGCCGTTTCAAAGGCATGAGAAGATATTTCAGGTTTGGGATAGCCTTAAGGCGGGGGAGGCCTTAAAGATTATCAATGATCATGATCCCAAGCCTTTATGGTATCAATTTGAAGTTGAGTATAAAGATAAATATGCCTGGGAATATGAACAAAAGGGCCCTAAGGACTGGATTGTTAAGATTAGCAAGAAATGAGGCAGCCGCAAGGGGCATTTTTCGCTGTTGTCCCTAAACAACACGGCGCCTGGACAGTGCTTATTGCCTCTTTTATCATCGGCTCCAGCGTAGGCGCGAGATTCAGCCTCGAGGTAATACTTCTTTTGGTTTCGGTTGTTGCCGCTTTCTTAGGGCGTGGCGCTTTGGGCATGTGTTTGTCTCTTTCTCCGGCAGAAAGGAGAACGCAGGGTTTGAGCGCCTGGATTATGCTTTATTCCGGGATTTTCTTGCTAAGCGGCGCCTGGCTTGTGCTCTGGTATAAATTGTGGCTCTTGGGGCTTTTAGGTATTGCCGGGATGGGACTGGCGGCATTTAGTTTAAGTTTAGAGAAAGGTAAAAAAGACGCGACCCTATACGGACAAATCATGAATATCCTGGGGCTTAGTTTGATTGCTCCGGCAGCGCAATATTGCGCCTCCGGATCACATTCGTTAAAGACATTAGGAGTTTGGCTGGTTTGTATTTTCTTTTTTCTAGGAAGCGTTTTTCATGTGCGTTTTTTGTTAAGGAGGCGTCTTGAGGCAGGCGGGGAATTTGTAGAGCGCCTGGCGGCAGGGTCTGTCTCGATAGCCTTTCATTTAAGCGCGTTGCTCGCGGTAATGGTTTTAAGTAAATTAAAAGTGATTCCCTTATTTGCCCCGCTCGCTTTTGTTCCGGTTACCCTTAAGGCATTATGGCCGATAATCCGGCGCAACCGAAATCCCTTGCCGGTTAAACTCATTGGCCGCTTAGAGCTTATCCACACTCTGGTTTTTTTAGTTATTACGGTAGTGGTTTTCGCGGATAGATAATAAAAAAGGAAGGTGATGAATGAAACAGATTAATTTTGACCATTTGGCCTGTTCTTTTATCTTACCGGAGGCAAGAGAAGCGATGCTTTCTTTCTTAGGCGAATATATCGGTAATCCCTTAAGCCGGCATTTCTTCGGCGAGAAGCCCCGAAAGGCCCTGGAAGAAGCCCGCGCCTCTATCGCCGGATTGATTAACGCGGCTTCACCGGAAGAAATTATCTTTACCAGCTGCGGCAGTGAATCCAACAATCTGGCGGTAAAAGGCGCGGCTATAGCCAATGCCAAGAAGGGAAGGCATATCATTGCCAGCCCTATTGAACATCATTCAGTGAGCCACCCGCTAAAAAACTTAGAGAAACAGGATTATAAGATTTCCTGGCTTAAGGCCGATGAGAAAGGCGGCATTGATCCGCAAGAAGTGNNGACCCTCAAGAGGCGGCATCCTTGATAAAGGAAGATACCATTTTAATCACCGTAACCTCCGCTTCCAATGAGATAGGGACCTTGGAGCCGATTAAGGAAATCGGCCGTATCGCCAGGGAAAGAGGAGTTATTTTTCATACTGACGCGGTGGCCTGCGCCGGCCAGATACCTTTAGATGTTAAAGAATTGAATGTGGACCTCTTGAGTCTGGCCGGAAATGTNNGAGCGGGGCCTCAGGGCCGGCACGCACAATCTGGCTAATCTGGTAGGAATGGGTATAGCGGCCAAGGTTGCTCAAGAAAAATTAGCTGAACGCCGGCGGTATTTATTTAGTTTGAGAGAAAAGCTCATCGCGGGTGTTTTAGAGAAGGTGCCGGATTGTTTCTTGACCGGGGAAAGGGATAGGCGTCTTCCCGGGCACGCCAGCTTCTGCGTTAAGTTTATTGAAGGAGAGTCAATCCTCTTGCGTCTGAATATGCTCGGCATTGCCGGAACCAGCGGCTCAACCTGTTCTTCGGAGGCGCTTAAGGTTTCCAGCGTCTTAGAGGCTATTGGAGTTGACCCGATCTGGGCCCAGGGTTCGGTGGTTTTTGGTTTAGGAATTGACAATATTTTGGAAGATGTGGAGTCATTTTTAAAAGAGTTTCCCGAAGTAATTCAGAACTTACGGATGATGTCGCCTTTGTTTGGGGAAGATATAGAACAATTCCGTAAAATGAAACATCATCATGAGCACTAATTAGGAGGATAAAACAATGAGGGAAAAAATAGAAAAAGCTTTAGAAAGTATTCGTCCGGCCTTACAGGCAGATGGGGGCGATATAGAGTTGATAAACGTTGAAGACGGGGTGGTCAAGGTGCGCCTGATGGGCGCCTGCGGAGGATGTCCGATGTCCAGTATGACCATGAGCCAGGGGGTGGAGCAGGCGGTCAAGAAGGCAGTGCCGGAAATAAAAAAGGTCATCGCGGTTTAATCTGCCAGGAAAAACCCGTCGCGGAGCGCGCAGAGGTAGATTTTACTTGACAAATAATATTAGAGTGTTATTCTATTATTGATAACAATAACTATTATCAATAAGATGAAAGACCGGATGATAAGAAGAAACACTAAACAAAGGCAGATCATTTTAGATGAGTTAGGTAAGGTCAAAACTCATCCCAGCGCGGATACCCTTTTTAAGATGGTCCGGAAAAGGATTCCCGATATCAGCTACGGCACAATATATCGTAACCTGAACCTGCTCAAGGATGAAAACAGGGTTTTAGAGCTTAGCTTCGGTAAACATAGCTGCCGTTATGACGGCACGGTCAAAGAACATTTTCATCTTTTCTGCTTAAAATGTGAAAATGTCTTTGATGTGGAAGAAGCGGGCTTAGGGCGATTGGATAAAAAGATAGCTGATAAAATGAATTTCAGGGTGGAGTACCACCGCCTGGAGTTTTTTGGATACTGCGATAGTTGTAAAACCAAGGCTGTTGCCTAAGGAGAAACTTAAACGGGAAAGGAGCAAGCGTAATGATAAAAGTAAAGACCTTTACCCCGTTACACCCAGAAAGCCCCGCCCTTTAAGGCGGGGTGTAACGGGGTTTACTAATGAATTAAAGATTTTCCGCGCGATTAATGAATTGAATGAATTAGATAAAAAGGCCAATGATTTTATTAAAGAAAATAATATCAAGAAGGTGATATCAGTAAGCGATACCTGCACGACTGATGATACCGGAGCGACTATCGGGATTATCCGCGCGGTGGCTTATGAGGAAAACGCTAAAGGAAGAAAATAAAAAGGAGAAAGAAATGGAAGAAACCAAAGTTTTAAGTATAGGGCAGAAGGTTCCGGATTCTGAAATAAATGTCTATTTTACCGAGAAGAAAGATTTTGGAAAGATAAGGTTTTCGGATGTTTCTAAAAAAGGGAATTGGCTTGT
>DOMD01000003.1:0-1766 GCA_003510525.1 Candidatus Omnitrophota bacterium | reverse complement strand
GCGGACATAAAATATCCGATGGGTTCTGATCCTACCCATAATCTTTCCAAGGCTTTCGGAGTTTATGATGAGGAATCCGGACTTTCCTTAAGAGGGACGTTTATAATTGACCCCGACGGAAAGCTTTTGGCCAGTGAAGTCAATTATTTCCCGGTGGGCAGGAATGCCGATGAGTTATTGAGGAAAATAAAGGCCTTTAAGTATGTGCGGGAGAACCCGGCTAATGTTTGTCCGGCTAAATGGAGCCCGGGAAAGAAAACTTTAACCCCGGGCAAAGATTTAGTCGGCAAGGTCGGCGAAAGACTGGCCGCGGGAGTTTAAGAGTAGGTTTAAATATTAATTTGGCAGTAAGCCGGCTATAGTTTGACTATAGTCGGCTTACTGCCAAAATTATAAGGATAAAATGCTAAAAAGATTTTTTTTGTATGTATTTCGCTGGCAATTAAGTACGCCTATACTTTGGCTGGTGGTGCATAAGCTGGGAGTGGGATTAAACGCTACCATCATCGCCAATTTGATCGGCGCCGGGATATTCTTCTGGGTGGATATATTTATCTTTGGCGCTCGTAAAAACAAAAAATCCGGGGATATCGAACTCTGGCATCTTAAGGAAGACGGATCTTGCGCTTCGTGCGGAAAGAAAGACAGCCTTTGGCGTCTGGTAAAGACCGCCAACTATGACCGCAGCAGCTCTAAGGCTGTTTTCTTGTGCCCGGATTGTTCTCAGGAAAAACTTACGGAGTTAAAAAGCAAAGGCATAGAAACAGCTTACCAGCAGGTGAGGTAAAGATGAATAATGATTTCCAGAAACATTAACTTTTGGCATTGATTTAGACTTAAATTCTGCTATACTTAAGCCTATGGCAGAGCGGACTCAAGGTTCAATAGCCGGCCGGCTTAAATCCTGGCATGGGGAAGCCTGGCATACGCCCAAAGGAAGGATAATCCGGGATATTGTGTATGCCTTGGACGCGGGATTGGTTACCACGGTTTCTTTTGTGGCTGGGGCTTCGGCTTCTTTAGTGGTAAGAGAAAAGATAATCTTGGCGGGCTTAATCCAGATAGCTTCCGGTGTCTTGGCAATATTTTTCGGCGCGTATATTTCCACCAAGGCTCAGAAGCATTTTTTTGAAAGCCAGATTGAAAGGGAGAAGAAAGAAATAGAAGAAATGCCCCAGAAGGAAACCGCCGAAATCAGGGAGATTTTTAGCGAAATGGGTTTCACCGCGGAAGAGCAGGAAATCGCGGTTAAAAGGATTACTTCAGATAAACAGCGCTGGCTTAAATTTATGATCCAGGAAGAAATAGGCATTAGTCCGGAAAGTATTGATAATCCCCTGGAAATAGGTTTTGTTTCCAGCGTGTCTTTTTTCCTGGGAACACTTCCGGCCATCGCGCCGTTTTTTATAGTAAAGAGCGTGTCTCTAGCTTTATCGTTATCCGCGGTTTCGGTGCTTTTGTTTCTTTTTATCCTGGGGGCGGGAAAGACCAGGTTCACTAAGGCGCATTGGTTCTTAAGCGGAATAGAAACTTTATTTCTCGGGGCCATATCCTGCGGCGCCGGATTTTTGTTGGGAAAGATTGCCGTCGGATATTTTCATTAAGCATAACCAAAATTCCACCGCACGTGGCGCAAAAGGTTAAAAAATGAATAGAAAAATAACTTTTAAAGGAAGTCCATTAACCATAGTCGGAAGAAACATCAAGGTGGGAAATGCCGCTCCTTATTTTAGAGTAATTGCTCAGGATTTGAAAGAGGTGAGCCT
>DOMD01000021.1 GCA_003510525.1 Candidatus Omnitrophota bacterium | reverse complement strand
GTCTTCGTTTATTTGATAGAAAGAGCGGCTTTCCGGTTCGCCTATATACCAAGATACGCTATTTCCGGCTGAAACGCTCCCTCGCTCCCCCTGCCTGAACGCCCCGCCCAGATTTGGCATATTATAATGCTTAATTATATTATAACTGATAAAACCATTATCCTCATAATGCTGTAAGGCCATCCGGAAGGACTGCTGTTGCAGGGCCTGCTGTTCGGTAAAATTGTGGGCATAGGATAATAACAAGNNTTTACCCCGTTAGAGATAAGACGGCGCGGGTGTCTGTCGGCTGCCTCTGGCAGCCTATCTCTAACGGGGCTTGCCCTGAGCGTAGTCGAAAGGCCTGGCCTTTAGTTGATTGTCTTTCTATTTTAGCCCTATTCATTTTCGCGCCTTTTAGTTATTTTACAATTCATCCTCCCAGCCTTCGGGAACGCTTTCTTCCGCGGAGCTAGACATAGTCGTTTCGTGGATGGTATTGGTAGCGCTGTTTCCGTTGGTATCCTGATAAGAAGTGCTATTATATTCGCTTTGGGCGTCGGAACCACTCTGATTGGCCAGGTATTGATACTCCGAGCCTTTAGTGTAAAGCTCTTTTACCACTAAGCCGTTGGTTATATCCTTTACCCTGGCCTGCACACCCCTTTTAAGATAGATAAACATCCCACTTACCGCCACGGAAACCGCCGCCAGCACAAGGGCATATTCCATCACCCCGGAAGCTTTCCTATTGAACAGAGGCATGTCTTACTCCCTTATATATATTCTATCGAATTACGGTTTCGCTGTCATTGCGGGTGCGGGTTTCGCTGGCGGTAGACGAACTTACCGCGCCTTCCACTCCGGTAGTGATGTTTACTACCACGGTCGTATTCATCTCTGAAGTCGTATTTCCCGGAGAATATTGGGTGTCGCTCATACTTTCGCCGGCCGCGCGCAGTCTTCCCTGCATAGCCCGCTTAAGATACATCTGGGTCAAAAGCAGGCCGGCGATTATAAATGCCGCCAATAATGAGTATTCCAACACCCCCTGGCCGCGGGATTTTATCCACATCTTATCAGATTAATCTGCGGATTACAAATTATCGTATATGCTCGCGTTAGCGCTCCAGCTAGACACCGATTCCGTGCCATTTCGCCTGGTATACTCTTCATCCGTCAGCTTAGACGTAGTCTTCCCGCTGCTAAGGGTTTCATTGCGTTTAGAATGGCTGACTGTGGTATAATTCGCGCTAAAAGCGGTAGGATCATACTGCTCCCCCAACTCATCGCTGGCGCTCTTTACCCTTCCGGACATTCCTCGTTTTACATACATCTGCATTACTAACAGCCCGGCAACCACTGCCGCGATCAATAAGGCGTATTCTAATGTGCTTTGGCCTTTTCTTTGTCTTAATAACATACCTTCTGCCCTCCCTTTAAATATTTTAATCGGCATTAGTAGCATTCGCGTATTCATCGTAACCAGCAATGGCACGGGTCCTATTGTCATTAGTGAGCGTTCTGGTGATACTACCCCTGGTTGAGCTGGCTTCGCTTTCATTTTTATCTGAGCCAGTTTCATAGCTAGAGGAAAGATAATAGGGTTCATACTGTTTAGTGCTGCCTAAATAGGTTGTTCCGTCGGTCGCGGTAACATTGGTTTCGTTAGCCAAGAATTGAATACCGTCATGATACCTGGCCTGCAGGCCTCTCTTGACATAGGTCTGCATAGCTACCAGCGCCGCCACCACCACCCCTACCACAATAGCATATTCTACCGTAGACTGGCCTTTTTTATTTCTTAGCATATTATCCCCCATTTTTAATCTTACTGATTTTTACTAATTCTAATTGACCCCAGGCAGTCTGCCTGTAGCATTGGTCATGGATGTAGAGGTGTCATTCAAGCTCTGATTCACCGCCGTCTTAATCATATTCCGACCAGCCATAAGAGCCAAGACGATTGCCGATAAGATTATTATGTATTCTAACGTGCTTTGTCCTTTTATTTTACGCATCAGCCACCTTTATTATTTTTTAGGGATACTCACCCCCGGTTCCGGAGAATCATAAATCTCCTCCTGAACCTGTTTGAGCTTAGCCCCTATTGCCCGGTTAACATATTGATTCATAGCGATAAAAGCCGCGGCAATCACCCCCACCAACACACTATATTCTATCACCGACTGGCCTTTTCTTAACATTTTTCATCCTAAGGTTTGGCTAACCATATCCTGAAAATGATTATCCATTATTCCATTTTTATCTTCATTGTGCACTCTTGAAATAAACCCTACCACCAAGAGGGTAATGGCGATAAAAACGGTTATATACTCAATTACTGCCTGACCATCAGTCTTTTTAAAAGTGCTTATTTTATCCCAAATAAAAAAACCGTTTCGCCTGAGCACTTATAAACCTCCTGGTTCGGCTTTCGGCAACCCGGTTGACTTTTCTGCCTCTTTGATCGCGGCAGAACTGCTCTACTTAATAAGCAGTACGCTAACCTATAATGAAGAATATAACTTGTGATAGCGTAAGTTCCGTGGCTTTGCCCCGCCATTGCTTTAGTGGCGGGACCTTTTTTCGCTTCCGCTCTCTAAATCCCTGCTATGAAAGAAACTCTGTATTTAAACTTATCGTCTGTTGATAGTTAAAATATAACACACAAAAGGCCCCGCGTCAAGGCCAAAACCGCCTTTTTGAGAAAGCGCTTTCTTTGGGAAAGGGTTAGCCGCTGAAACCTAAAACTTCATCATCCCGCCCCGCATAAACTGCAACAGGATTGGCCCGGCCACGATAATCAAAACCGCCGGCAGGATAAATAAGAAAAGGGGTAATAATAGCTTGATCGGGGCCTTTAAGGCCGCTTCCTCCCCCTGAAAGAAGCGGCGCTGAAGGATTTCCTCAGATTGAATTTTCAGGGCATCGCCCATGGGCGAGCCCATTCTATCGGCCTGAAGCAGGGTACGCACAAAACTGGAAAGTTCTAGCAAGTTCACCCGGCGCGATAAATGCTGTAGGGCATCCCTGCGGGAAGACCCCATCCGGGTTTCTTTCCATACCTCGGATAATTCGTCGGTCAAAGGGCACTTTTTAAATTCCTTGATTACCTTATGCACCGCCAGCATAAAATCCAGGCCCGCCTCCACGCAAAGCTTTAAAAGATCAATCACTGCCGGAAGGTCGCGCCGGATCTCGCGATGGCGGCGCTTGATTTTCGCGTTAAGCCACATATCCGGCGCGATAAAGCCGACCAACACCGGCAAGATTATATATATAACATCTTTACTCTGGAAAATAATATAGGCTGTGAACGGAAAAAAAGCCAGGCTCAAGATTTTAAAAAGGATAAACTCCACAATACTTATCGGCGAGCCGGCCATTATCAGTTTGGCCGGGATAGAACGGCCGGCGAAAGAACGGCTGAGTTTGAAATTAGCCAGGAAACCAAAGGGTTTTAAAAGCTTATGCAGGGTGTTCTCAATGAATCGCGCCTTCGGTTTCACGGAGATATCCGCGCTCTCAGGCAATACCAAAGAAACATGCATCTGCCGATAGAGATAGAGAGAGTAAACCGCGGTATATACGCTTAAAAAAATTAATATGGTTATTGATAAAGTCAGCATATCCATCTTAGAGTAAGAATTCCTACACCTCAACCTTGCTTAAACGGATGATAAGAATCATCCCCAGGATTTCCGAGATAACCGCGTATCCCAGCATCATTCTTCCTTGAGGATCATTAATTAAGGTATTTAAAAAAGTGGGGTCAAATTTATAAACTCCATACCCAAAAACAATAGGCAAAAACATCATAATCCGGCCCTGAAGCTTTCCCTGGCTGCATAATGCCTTTACCCGGCCTAAAAGACGATTCCTCTCCCGTATTGTCTTTACCATATTGGTAAATATAGTCGTCAGGTCGCCTCCGGTTTCCCGGGCCACCAGCACCACGGTAACCAGCATATCCAACTCTTCACACTGCATCCTGCGTTTGAATTTGACTAAACATTCCTCCAAAGGAACGCCCATACGGTTTTCTTTTAAAACCAGGCTGAATTCCTGCGCTAACGGAGCCGGCATCTCCTCGACCAAGGTTTCAAAAGATTGTAAGAGAGACAGCCCGGCCTTAAGCGAGCCGGATAAAAGCATTAGTCCTTCTACCAGCTGTCCGGCAAATTTCGCCCGGCGGATAATTTCCATTCTCTTGACAATAAAACCAGAGAGGACTATTCCGGCAAATGCCGATGCCAAGGCCGCGTAAAATATCCTGGTAACCAGAAATACCACGATACCTGTCACCAAGGGAAATAATATATCTATAATCAAAAGCTTACGGTAGGAAACATCCAGAAACATACTATCCAGCCGGGGGGTTACCTTTTCAATACGCTTTCTCTGCCAATTATTATATATAAGCTCCGCCTGAGGATAAAGCATATTGACAATTATTAGAAAAGATAACGAAACAAATAGAACGATTAGGAATATGATCATAACTCGGATTTCTCTTGAGTAAAACCTATTGCGTCTTGGTAATTATACTCTCACAATAAAACATATCACGCGCTACAGCCCGCGTCAAGGCCAAATTCGCTATTTCAAGAAAGCGCTACCGCAAACACTATCCTTCGCCCATCCCAAAGCCGGATATCCGCCTCATTAACCCTCTGACAGGCATAAACTAAGTCATCCGGGTAAAGAAATCCTTGCGGTAGAGAAAAAATAATCTCCATTGCCTTTTCCGCGGCCTTAACGACTCCCGGTAGGCTGTAGAAACGTTCCTGAAGTAAGGAAAAATCCGCATCGGCATATTTTAGAGGGAAAAAATGCCTCTGGCAGAAACTATTCAACTTCATCCGCCAAAAACTTAAAATCTGATTTATGTCCAAATCTCCGCCTTGGAGCATTACAATTTGGCTCTTTTTTGGCAAAAGACATGTCTTTTTAATCTCAAAATAATGTCCAATTTTATCTAAGAAATCCTGATAGCCTGCGGCTAAATTCGGCCAGCGCTCTAAATAGAGGCTAATCACTCTCTGGTCATCCCATTCATTCTCCGGAAGGTTGGTAAGGATAACCAAAATCTCTTTGGTATCCTTTGAATATCCTATCAATCTTAGGCCTTCTTTCTCAAATATGCTCCGGTCGGGGTATTGCCAGGGCCAGACACCTAAGATAAAATAATGCCTTTTTAGCGGTATCGGCTCCAAGGATTCTATTAATTTATCTTCATTATCGTAAAGCTCGATTCTTTTGATAGCTTGATCTGACTTTTGCCCGGAAAAGGCGGCAATAAAATTTAAAAAAGTTGTAGTGGGATTTACAAAACCTGGTGAGGCTTGTCCAATTAGAGGAGAATTATCTTGAATTATGGTACTAGTTAAATAATCCCTGACTTTGGATAAAACTTGGGAAAACTCTAAAGGGATATGGTTTTTTGACCAGATACTGCGCATTGAGCCGTCTGTAAAGAAAGACTCGCCATCCTCTAAGATAAATTTAAGCCCCAAGACCTCTTTCTGTCCCAGGCTTTCTTGAGCAAAAATTCCTAAATTTGCCGATCCAACTTGCTTAAGGGATTCAAGATAGGCCTGGACATCTTCATTAGAATACTTCCTGCCAATAATAGCGGCCAGGGCCTCCCCCAAAAAACCGTTAGTATCTGTTATTTCTTCTATGCCCCTCCCCGCCTCCCCTTGGTAAGGGGAGGATTTCTTGCCCAGAAGAGGGAGATAAAGCAAGGCTTCGTTTTTGGCCAATAGTTCCCCGGCATCCTCCTTCAGGCTTGAGCTTAACAGGGCGGAGAAGGCCTGAAGCCCGCATAGACAAAGCTCAGCGGCCTTAAGAAACCAGCATCCCAGGCCGAAAACGGGGCTGGGCGGAATTTTTTCTTCCCCCGGGATAATCTGAACCTGGCGGTTTTCATTTTGAACTACCAAAGACAATTTGTCATTTTCGATTATCCGCGGGGCTAAACTGATTTCTCTTTCAATTTTAGCTAAAAGCGGTTTTTCTTCAACGATCAGACCCCTCCTCGCCTCCCCTTGGTAAGGGGAGGATTTCTCCCCCTCCCCGCCAGCGGCGGTGGCCGCCCCTTCCCCGCCTGATCTCCGGCGGCCAACGGGCTTACTTAAACCCCCTTCTTTCAAGATCGCGCTGATGCTGGATTTAGAGACCTCCAGGCCGAATTTCTCCTGGACGAGATTAGCCAGCTTCCGACAGCCTAATTCCGGACATTCTCCGGCCTCCTTGACAACAAAATCCCTTATTTCCGGTTTTATTTTATAATATCCTTCAGACATTGCCTTGCTCCTTTTAGCCGCGTAGGGGCGGAACGCGTTCCGCCCCTACTGGGTCAGGCCCCTGTAGGCGTAGAAACTTCAATTTGGTCGCCTTGCTGGGTGAAGCTGAATTGAAGTGTCCTGGCGGGAAGCTCTATACAGAAGGCGGCCCGGGGGAATATCCCGCTAATTCTCCAGGGTTTGAGCGAATGATAAAGACGGATGACGCGGTTATTCCTGTCCACAAAAACAACGTCGATGGCAAAACGCATAAAGAAAGTATGAATCGAATCACAGGGTTTCAAAATGAGACCTTCGCCGCGGGCAAGGCCGTCTTTGCCTAAGAGACCCTGGAGACGGCTAAAAAAACTATCGGCAATTATCGTATTTTCAGTAAGGGTAATATTCCGGGTAAGATTGAGGATTTTGATTGGATTAGCCGGCATATTTAATGACTGGCCCGGCAGGGCTTCATTTCTTGAAGACATCATCGGAGAGCTTTATCCCCCGCAACCGGACTTCTTCAATAAAGGTGGGTATAAAACCGGAAGGCTCAAAATTGCCCAAGACCTTGCCCTGAGAATCAATCCCGGTCTGGCGGAAAGAGAATATGTCCTGCAGGCCGATATGCATCTCATCTTTCATGCCGGTAATCTCTGTAATCTGCGTCACCTTGCGTGAGCCGTCAAAAAGGCGAGCCGTATGCACAATCACATCCACTGCCGAAGCAATCATCTCCCGGATAGCCCTTATAGGGAGCTCTACTCCGGACATCAAGATCATTGAATCTAAACGTGATAAGACATCCTGAGTAGAGTTGGCGTGCACCGTAGTCATTGAGCCGTCGTGGCCGGTATTCATTGCCTGAAGCATATCCATTGTCTCCGCCCCGCGGCATTCCCCGATGATTATCCGGTCCGGGCGCATCCGCAAGGTATTACGAAAGAGATCGCGGATAGTTATAGCCCCCCTTCCCTCTATATTATGCGGCCTGGACTCTAAACGGCCCCAATGCTCCTGAGAAAGCTTCAATTCCGCGGCATCTTCAATAGTAATGATACGCTCATTATCCGGTATAAAAGCGGAAAGGATATTTAACACTGTGGTCTTTCCCGAACCCGTGCCTCCGGAAACAATAATATTCTTTCGAGAGATAACGCAGGCCCGGATAAACTCCGCCATCTCAGCATTCAAACTGCCGAATTTCCTTAGTGAGTCCGTGGTATACACCTCCCGGGAAAACTTGCGGATAGTCAACATCGGTCCTACTAAAGATAAGGGAGAAATAATCGCGTTCACCCGCGAACCATCAGCTAAACGCGCGTCCACCATCGGGCTGGATTCGTCTATCCTTCTGCCTAAAGGAGCAATTATCCTCTCGATAATCTGGCGGACCTGCTCATTGGAAAGAAACCGCTTGGAAGTCAACTCTATCTTCCCTTTGCGTTCCACATAAATTTGATCCTTGCCGTTAACCATAATATCAGTTATCTCCGGATCATCAATCAGATCCTCTAAAGGCCCCAATTCTAAAGCCTCATCGGCTATTTCTTTAATTAGACGCTTTCTCACCTCAAAGCTGGATAACAATACCCCGCTTTCTTCAGTCAAGGCATTAGCGATTGCCTTCTCGGTCTTTTCCCGAATTTCCCTAATCTTTTTCTGGTTAGAGAGGCTAAGATCTAAACTCTTAAGATTAAGCTCCTCAATCAGCCGCTTGTGCACCCGGCGTTTCAGCTCAACTAATTCATCTACCTTGGCTTCAGCCTCAAATGCCTGAGCATCCATCAGCCCATATATCCGCCAGAATTCTTTATGTTGGATAGGGATATCTTTGTTTAATTCCAATTTTTCCAGTTGATCTATATGGTCAAGAAACAACTCAGATCCTTTATTAATAATATCCTGGGAGAGTTTTAATATAGACTGGGAGAATCGGCTCTTAGGGCTATCTAAAACTGCCGCCTGCCGCCGGTTTACCGCCAATCCTACGGTTCTTCCGTCCGAAGGAATATGCGCCAGTATCTCCACCGGAAGATTGGCCTTTACCTCCTGCCAGGCAAATCCCCCCAAGCTATCTGAGCGGTTTAATACGAATTTCATCATCTTAAGCGGGAAATGCAGAGACTGCAGGACATCCAGGGACCATTTGGTTTGGTATATGGAAAGGATATCCGGAGTAACCACCATAAGGATAAGATTAGCAAAATCCAGGATGGAAATAAGGTTATCGCTAAAGGCCCTTCCGGCGTCAATAATCACATAATCATACTTTACCTCCAGACTGGACAAGGCTAAAGAAATTATCTTTTTATCAATATGCGGGGATTGATTCGGCCGTAAGGCCGCTTGCAGGAATTCAATGCCGGAGGAATGTGTGGTAATGATGCTGTGTATGTTATCTTGGTTAAGTTCTTTTTCGGCTGAGATATCGGCAAGGGATTTGGCGCAATGAAGGTCAATCATCCGGGACATATCCATCGAGGCCTGAAGGTCAAAATCCACCAAACAAACCTTTTTTGAGGATTCCTTGCGCAGGCTTACTGCCAGGTTAACGCTAAGCAGGGTCTTGCCTACCCCGCCTTTGGTGCTGAAAAAGACGATAAATTTCGCTTTGGCCATAATATCTTGCTGTATTGAAATCAGTTATAAACTATAGGAATGTCTACGGCAATCTCGTTTCTTTCCAGAGAGCCGGGGAAGGAGGAAAAAGGAGCGAGTTTTTTGATGGAGCGAAGAGTAGAATTATCTAAAAGTTCGCTTCCGGATGAGCTGACCACCAATGCCTCCTTAAGCCAGCCGTCAGACAAAATCCTCAGCCTCACTTTTACCGTCCCGGAAACCCCTAACTCGCGGGCCAGGCTCGGATACCCTATGGAAGAAACAATTTGGCTTTTGATATCATCAATATAAGAATCTAAACCGGAAGAATAGCCCTTCTCCTCCTTGCCTCTAAATTCCCTTAAGGCCCTCTCGGCTTTATTTTCGTATTTCCGCTGGCCGGCTTCGGGAAAGATATCTTTTCCCTCCAGAGACGAAGAACCTGAAACTATTTCCGGGGTAATCAAAATCACTAATTCAGTCTGTTTCTGCTGGAAATTTTTGGATCTGAAGAGTATGCCTAATATGGGTATATCCGCCATTCCGGGGAATTTCTCCACCGTATCCGTCTCTTGATTCTTAATTAAACCGCTAATAACTAAACTATTCCCGCTTTTAAGATATAATTCCGTCTTGGTATTACGGGTGGAGAAAGCGGGGGTACTCCCGGAAACACTCACGCTGCTATCTATTTCAATTATTTCGTTAGAGACAGCCAGTAGGATATCCTCCTCATCTTTAACTATGGGTTTAATCTTCAGATTTATCCCGTAATCCTTAAATTCCACCTCCGAGGTTGTGCTGGTAGTGGTGGTAGTAGTTTTTGTTATGGGAAACTGTCCCCCCACCACAAATTCCGCTTCCTTGCCGCTCAAACAGACTAACTTGGGCCTTGAGAGAACCCTTATTTTGCCTACGCTTATTAAATGGTTTATGGTAACATTTAGTTGTGCCCGGCTCCATTTGGAGGTGGCAAACATATCAGTTATTTTATTCAGCGCCTTATCGGCGTTATCCGTTAATACAGTGGAATCCGTATAATTAAGGCCTAACTTTTTTATATCGTCCCTGCTGATTTCAAATATCTGCATATCTATTTTTACTAAGTTACGCTCTTCTTTGATAGTAGCTAAATCCAGAATTTTATCCTTGACGCTGGACAGGGCGCTTAAAACCCGCTCCTTCTCATCAAGGCTATCCGCCTCACCCAGTAAAACCAGCTTGGCCTCGGCCTCATTTATTTTAAGCTGTAACCCGGGAACC
>DOMD01000108.1 GCA_003510525.1 Candidatus Omnitrophota bacterium | reverse complement strand
AGGTCTGATAGTATGTGAGATGACGAAAAAATAGGTGGCTCCTCAAGAAAGCGGTTATAATAGGTTTTGTGTACTACCACAAACCAATAACCCTTTAAACAAGGAGGCAGCCACCATGTATTATTATGTCGGAGCAGACCTGCACAAAGAACAAACCTGGTTTTATGTTATGGACCACAACGGCACCAAGATTGACAGTAAAAGTATAGCAAATTCTCCGGATTCGTTAAAGAGTTATTTTGCGTCAATTCCCACTCCCTTCACCCTGGCAGTGGAAGCAACCTACAACTGGTATTTCTTTATGGATATCGCCGAACAATTCGCTCAAACCGCCTACCTGGCAAATTCCTACGAATTGAAGGCCTTTGCCAAGCGCCATAAGAAAACCGACAAAATTGACGCGAGGCTTATTGCCGATATTTTACGCAAAGGTTTTCTGCCTATGGTATTTATCCCCAGCCGGGAGATTCGTAACCTCAAAGAACTGCTGCACTACCGTATCAACCTGGTGCGGGATCGCTGTCGGAATATCTTCCGCCTCAAAAACACCCTGGATAAGCTCGGCGCGGATTCCAGCGGCGACTTTACTACCGAGAAGCGATTGCGGACGATTCCGACAGATTCTTTATCTGAACGCTATCGCTATATTATTTCCGGCTACATTGACCGTATTGTTACGCTTAGCCAGCGCCTGCACAGCATGAAGACGTATCTAAAAAAAGAACTGCTTGAGGATAAGGAAATCCAGAACCTGATCACGATTGACGGCCTGGATTACTTCAGCGCGGCCTTGATTAAAAGTGAGATTGCTGATATCAATCGTTTTGCTTCGTTTAATCGTCTCTGTGCCTATGCCGGGCTTGCCCCTCGCGTATCCCAAAGCGGCAACAAAGAAGCGCATCACGGCGCGTTAATGGTTAACCGCAGAAAAAACTTGCAGTGGATACTATTAGAGACTGTATTTCATTTTATCAAGGCAACGTCAAAACGCCATGCGCGCTATGAAGAACTCAAAATCCGTAAAGGAGCGAATACGGCGAAAGTGATTATGGCGCGTCAATACTTGAAAATTATTTACCACGTGTTAAAAGAACAACGGCCGTATTATCGTGAAGAATCTGAACGGCCTGAGATGGTGTATCAAATCCAGCCGGTGGCAGCCGCTGCGCTCTACGGGGTCTGAAGTATCCGCATAGCGGAATAGCTTCCCAAGGTCTGATTAGCGAGCGGTTGCTTCCGATAATATCATGCGGGTTTGCCTTGTCAAACGCCGCCCATGGGTGACTGACGACTGGTTTAATTCCAGCGCGTCTTAGGATAGCGACAATCGTCTGGATATATTTTAGTCTTATAGAATAACAGTATTTTAAGGAGCCGCCTTATTGTTGTCGGGAGGAGTGTTTTTTCTCTTGACGGTTATCTCAATGGGTGACCCCTAAATAGAGAAGAACTTGACAAAACAATTGTTTTGTGATACACTTTGTAATACAGGAGGTGATAGCGATGTCCATTGCTAAATCACACAACACAAAAGAGGAAATTATTACTGCCAGATGCGATGCCCGTGTTAAAGAAATCCTGTATCTTCTTAGCCGGTCAGAGCGGCTTTCCATGTCTCAAGTTATAGCTAAAAGTATTCTTGAATATCATAAAAGACACTTTCCTGATCAGTCTTTTTTTGAAGAAGAGCAAAAACTATTTGGCAGACATGGCAGTTCCAAAGGTGATTTATCTATAAACAGGAAACGGCACTTAAGGGAGATGTTGAGTGGAAAACATAGCCGTAATTGATGCCGGGCCTTTAATTGCCTTATTTGATAAATCCGATACGTATCACCAGAAGGTCAAGCATAGGCTTGAGGAATATCGTAAAGATGTCCACGGAAGACTTATTACCACTTGGCCTATAATAACAGAAGTTACTTACATTTTGGAAGCACACGTTCATCTCGAAGCCCAGTTGGACTTCTTGAAATGGATTATTCTGGGTGGATTAGAAATGTTTGATCTAACCAGGGAGCATCTATCCAGGATAATTGAATTACAAAAGAAGTATTCCAGCCTTCCTATGGACTTTGCCGATGCTACTTTGCTTATTGGAGCTGAGGCTTTAGATACAACTAAAGTCTTTTCTCTTGATAAAGACTTCTCAATCTATCGCATGCTGGGTAAAAGGCACATGGAGAATTTAATGAAATGAGCGAGAGATAATAAAGGGTCACTCATTGAGATACCCGTCAAGAGGAAAAACACTCCTCTTGATAAAATAAGACGGCCCCTTAAAATNNTCAAGTTTCAAGGCCTGACCCCTCAAACATTTGACCACTACACCGTTATGTGAGCAAAAAATCAGAAAATTATGGTATAATATCTTATGAAAGTACAACGGGATAGAGTATATATAGGTAAAATACCGGAGAATGATGAGGGTTTCGCGAAAATATCCCCCGCCCAAAGGGTTTCTTTTATGTGGGAGCTCACGGCAGAATTATGGTCATTGAGAAAATTACCTTATGTTGAACGAAGACTACAAAGAAATATTACAAATCTTATTAAGCAATAAGGTAAAATTTCTTGTTGTCGGCGCGTATGCCATGGGAGCGTATGGTTATCCCCGCGCCACGGGAGATTTTGATATATGGATAGAGTCGTCTGGCGAAAACTCAAAAAATATTTATAAATCCCTTTCTGAATTCGGCGCGCCGTTGTCTGGCGTCACGGAAAAGACTTTTGAGGAGAAAGGGATAATTTTTCAAATAGGCGTAGCGCCTCGCCGCATCGACATAATAACGCGTATTGACGGCGTAACTTTTAAAGAAGCTTACAAAACAAAAGAAATCATAGAGATTGAAGGCCTGCGAATACCATTCCTTTCAAAAGAAAACCTTATTAAAAATAAACAATCCACAGGCAGAGAAAAAGATAAATTAGACGCCAATTATTTAAGAGAGAATAAAGACATTTAACAATCCGCTCCGGAAGGCTGTTTGCGCCGTCTTTTAGCAAAGAGTACCGCGCAAAATGTAACGGCAATCGCGAAAAAGGTTTTAAAGCACGATGAATACTAATTCTCTAAATCTAAAGATAGAANNTCGGCGGTGATGAAGGAATTGGAGGGGATAATCGCGCAGTTATCCTCCCGGCGGGATTTGAAAGGTCTTCTTATCGCTAGCAAGAAGCCGGATATCTTCATCGCGGGCGCGGATATAAAGGAGATTGAGAATATTACTTCCAGCCCCGAGGCCGAGGTTAAGGCTCGAGAGGGGCAGAAGATATTTAATACTTTAGAGAAACTGTCTATTCCATCTATTGCCTTAATCAACGGGGCCTGTCTGGGTGGAGGATTAGAGCTGGCCCTGGCCTGCGATTACCGTTTGGCCTGTTTCGGGGATAAGGTTAAGATCGGCCTGCCGGAGGTAAAGCTAGGGATAATCCCGGGTTTTGGCGGGACTAAGCGCCTGCCGCGGTTAGTGGGCTTGCAAAAAGGATTGCAGTTAATCCTGGCCGGGGAGGCAGTTTCTGCCAATGAGGCTTTAAAGATTGGGTTGGTTGATGGCCTGTCCAGTCAAAACCGCCTGCTTGAGGAAGGCCTTGAATTCTTAAAGAGGCATACCCGGAAGCGAAAAGGATATAAGCCGAAACTAAAAGGCTGGATGAATAAATTTTTGGATAAAATTTCCTTTGGCCGGTCTATCTTAAAAGACCAAACCCGCAAGTTTGTCTTAAAAACCACCAAAGGCCATTATCCCGCGCCTTTAAAAGCCCTGGAGGTGGTTACAGCTAATTATGCCTCCGGATTAGAAGCGGCCCTGAAAAGGGAGGCCCGGGCTTTTGGGGAATTAGTGGTGGGAGAAGTCTGCAAAAATTTAATCTCGGTATTTTATCTGGTTGAGAAATATAAAAAGGCCAGGTGGTCAGAGGCTAAAGGCAGGGCGATTGGAAAATGCGCGGTGTTAGGGGCCGGGGTAATGGGCGGAGGGATTGCCCAGTTGTTTAGCGCTTACGGATTGTCGGTGCGGATGAAAGATTTAAACTACCCGTCATTGGGCCGCGGTCTAAGACAGGCCAGGGAGGTTTATGATTACGCGGTTAAGAAGAAAAAGCTCAAAAAAAATCAGGCGATATCAGGAATGGGGCTTATTTCGGTTACTACCGACTACAGTGGATTTTCCAGCGCGGATTTAGTGGTGGAGGCGGTGGTTGAGGATATGAAGATAAAACAGGCGGTCTTTAGCCAGCTTGATTCCGCGGTTAAGCCGGGGGCTATTATTGCATCTAATACCTCTTGCCTCTCAGTTGAGAAAATGTCTGAAGGGGTGCAAAATAAATCGCGGGTGATCGGGATGCACTTTTTTAACCCGGTGCACCGAATGCCCTTGGTTGAGTTGATCCGCACTCCTTACACCAGTGATGAGACTGTGGCTACTATGGTGGAATTCTCCAAACGATTAGGCAAGACCCCGATCGTGGTCAAGGACTCCTGCGGATTTTTAGTCAACAGAATCCTTCTACCCTATCTTAATGAGGCGGGGTTTCTTTTAGAGGAAGGCATAGATTTTGAACGGATAGACCGGATTATGCAGGAGTTTGGTATGCCGATGGGGCCGTTTACCCTAATGGATGAAATCGGGTTAGATGTAGGCTATAAGGTGGCTTGTTTGTTGGAGGAGAACTTAGGGCCCAGGTTAAAGGTGCCTCAGATTTTCAAGAAAGTCTACGAGCAAAAATGGTTCGGTAAGAAGACTGGCAAGGGATTTTACATCCCTAAGGCCAAAGAAAAAGAGCCCAACCGCCAGGTCTACGGCTTGATCCCCCAGAGCCGCGCGGTTCAGTTGTCGGATCAGGAAATCTTATCCCGCTTGCTTTCCAAGATGATTAATGAGGCTAATTTATGCCTGGAGGAGCAGGTCTGCAATGAGCCTTCGGATGTGGATATTGGGATGATTATGGGAATAGGTTTTCCGCCTTTCCGGGGCGGCTTGTTGAGAACGTAAAAGCGCAAAATATGTTAAAAATAACGCACACCACAAAGACGCGAAATTTTCTTGTCCGTTTTTTGCGTTTTTTTGCGGTGTAAGTTTAGTTTTATTATTCAGTTTTGCGTTTTTGCGATTTAAAGGAG
>DOMD01000201.1 GCA_003510525.1 Candidatus Omnitrophota bacterium | reverse complement strand
CTTAAAATACTCACTCCCCATCCCGGAGAATTCAGCCGCCTGGCAGGCCAATCCACAGCTTATATCCAAAAAAACAGAGAAACACTTGCAAAAAGGTTCGCTTGCGATTATAATATAATCCTTGTTTTAAAAGGACATCATACGGTGGTGGCTTCGCCAAATAAGCTGTATGTGAATAAAACCGGCAACCCCGGGATGGCCACTGCCGGTTCAGGCGATGTATTAACCGGCATCATCAGCGCCTTATTAGGCCAGGGATTAGACGGATGGACCGCCGCCAAGACCGGGGCCTATCTGCACGGCCTGGCCGGGGACCTGGCGGCGAAAGAGAAAACACAAGCCGCCCTCATCGCCTCAGACATCATAGACCACATCCCTGAGGGAATAAAAAAATTGCGAAAACAACTTTGATTTACTCGAAAAATAGCTTTTGCTGGCGTAGCTCAATTGGTAGAGCTCCTCATTTGTAATGAGGTGGTCGCCCGTTCGATTCGGGCCGCCAGCTTTATTAGTTGACAGTTCCCAGTTGACAGTTTATAATCAGTAATAATTTTTTTGGGCAGGTACCCAAGTGGTCAAAGGGGACAGACTGTGTTAGAACGCAGCGCTCCGACGAAAGGTTGGAGTGTAAAAGTAGGTGAATTCAGGGAAACCCAAAGCGGCTTGTAATGAATGTGTGGTCTTCGCAAGTCGAAGGGCAATCCTGAGCCAAGCCCCGGCATATGTCTACCGCCAGGCAGACATTGCCGATGGAAGGTGCAGAGACTAAGCGCCTGCCGCCTAAAGTTATTATATTTTCAATATATAATAACTATGGTGATGAGATAGTCCAAGCCTCGAGGTAACTTGAGGGCACTTGAAATCTGTTGCACTTGTGCTTCAGAGGTTCAAATCCTCTCCTGCCCATTTTTTTATCAAGGAGGGCATATGATGAGTTGGAAATTGTTTGGACAGATTGTTTTATTAATGATAATCTTTGCCTTCTTGACCAATATTATTAAATGCCTCCACGATACCTATTGCTTTAAATGCAAGAAACAGCCTTAAGGATTCCTGTGTTTACCCTTTAGAAATAAATTGTTTGACAGATTAAATTTTAGTGCTATTTTAGAATATAGCCATGGCAATTCAATACCCCAAGAAAATATTAATAGTTGACGACGAAGAAGATGTCCTGATACCTTTGGGCAACATCCTAAGGCGCGCTAATTATATTGTATCTACTACCACCAGCGGAGAAGAAGCGATAAAGTTAGCCAAAGCCAATCATCCGGATTTGGTAATCCTGGATATTGTGCTTCCCGGATTAGACGGCGGCTCGGTTGCCGATATGCTATCCAATGACCCCGCTACAGCGCATACTCCGATATTATTCCTCACCGGAATCCTCAGCAAGGAAGAAGAGCTCCAAAGCAAGAAAGAAGGAGGCAAGAAATCCGGCAAACATTTTATGATGGCCAAGCCTGTCTCCGCCGAAGACCTCCAGGAAATGCTGCGTAAAATCATTCCTTAACTAAAGCAGTACACTATATAATTTCACTTGTTTATCACCCTCCGTAGTATCCTTTAAGCAATTACCGTAAAGTATGATTCACCGAGGCGTTGCCACATTTACCTTAGATTCCGGAAAATGCCCGCGCTGGCTTTTTGAGCGGATGGTAAAATTAGGCCGGCAGATGACTTTCCTGATTATTCAGGATTGCGGGCCGAATGAGTTTATTCGTAGAATTTCCGACCCGGTCTGGTTTCAATCCCTGGGTACCGTGCTGGCTTTTGACTGGAATGCCTCCGGGCTGACCACTATTTTGACCGCCGCCTTAAAAGAAGCCATCCGCGGACACGAAAAAGAACTGGGAATTTTTATCTGCGGAGGAAAGGGCAAAACCTCGCGCAAGACCCCGGATGAGATTAAAAACTGGGGAGAGCGACTGAGCCTGCCTGAAGAAAAGGTCAGTAATTTAGTGTATAACTCCCGGATGTCAGCCAAGGTGGACAGCGCCCTGGTCCAGGATGGTTTTCAGATTTACCACCACAGTTTTTTCTTTTCCAAAGGCGGCTCCTGGGCGGTGGTCCAACAGGGGATGAACACCCAAAACCAGACCGCCCGCCGGTATCATTGGCATTCTGAAAAAATCTCGGATTTGGTCTGTGAACCCCATTCCGGAATAATTAGCCAGGTAAGACTGCCGGTTTTAGACCTTAGCGCCCGAGATAGCCAGGAAACCCGTAAAATAAGCACNNCGCATTCGTCTGACGTTTCCCGAATGATTTCACTTAAAACAAAAGCGGAACAATTCACCGCCCTGCATTTAGAAAATAAAGAGTTTAAACACCATCCGGTTTTACAAGAAGATTTCTCCAAAAGCAGTTACCTAAAAAAGATATTTCTCAAGGCCTGCGAAATGAAGCCTAAAAATTACGAAGAGCTCCTGGCAATAGAAGGAGTTGGCCCGAAAACAATGCGGGCGCTAAGCTTAGTTTCGGAGGTTATCTATGGAGCCAAGCCTTCCTATGAAGACCCGGCGCGTTATTCGTTCGCCCACGGAGGAAAAGACGCCACCCCCTATCCAATAGACCGCCCAACCTACGACTCCTCAATTGAGTTCTTCAGCCGCCTGGTGGCCAAAAGCCAGCTTTCTTTTATTGAAAAAAGAAAAATTCTTTCCAAATTAAACGTAAATAATTAAATAATTCCTATTTTTCTTTTATTGGGTAATTTCTTTTCTTTACAGCGCCCAAAAAATCTGTTAATATAAAATTTCGTTTATACAGCGGTAAGGCNNTGGGCCCAGTAAAACAGAGCTAAGAGGCCAGAGGTAAGAGGTAAGATTAAGCAAAAACACAGTTTTTTACATACCTTAGTTCTTAATTCTTAGCTCTGTATTTCAGGGCGCATGGCTCAGCTGGTTAGAGCGTCACATTCACATTGTGGAGGTCATAGGTTCGAATCCTATTGCGCCCATTTTCATTACCCAAGAGAGCGAGGTTAAAATTTGGCTGAAACCCTGAACATAAAAGAGCAAATAAAGCAACTGGTTTCACTGCAGGATATAGACGGCAAAATTTACGCCTTAAAAACCGCAAAGGATGAACTGCCTCAGGAAATTGCCTCCTTGCAAAAAAGCTTTGAAGAAAAAAAGGCCCACTTAAACAGCTTAGAGGACAGGTCTAAGGCCCTGGCGGTCCGACGCAAAGAAAAAGAACTGGAATTATCCTCTCAGGAGGAAAATGTAAAAAAGCTCAACAGCCAGCTTTTCTCCCTAAAAACCAACAAAGAATATCAAACTATGCTGGAGCAGATTGCCGGTGGAAAAGCCGATAATTCGGTGCGCGAGGAGGAAATCCTGAAAATTATGGATGAGCAGGATGTCATTAAAGCGGAAGTAACCAAAGAAAAGGCGCGCTTAAACGAGGAAGAAAAAAAATTCTTAGAGCAAAAAAAGAAGGTGGAGGAGCGGGTAATAGAACTGGAATCTGCCATCAACGACCTGACCGCCAAAGGCAAGCAAATCATTCCTTCTATAGATAAGCGGATTTACGCTGTTTACGAGAGAATCCTCAAAGCCTTGCACGGATTGGCCCTGGTTAAGGTGGAAAACTATACCTGTCAGGGATGTTTTATCTCGGTAACTCCCCAGGTGGTTAATGAAATCAAGATGCTGGAAAGGTTAGTTACCTGCGAATCCTGCGCGCGCATACTTTATCTGGAAGAAGATCTCTAACTTAAGATGGAAATTTACATAGACGGAGCGGCTAAAGGTAACCCCGGGCCGGCCGGAGTCGGGGTGGTGATTTTACAAGACGGCAGTCCGGTTAAAAACCTGCATAAATTTATCGGTAACACCACTAATAATGTGGCCGAATATACCGCTCTGATATATGCCTTGCAGGAAGCAATTATCCTTAAAGCCGATAAAGTTAAAGTCTATAGCGACAGCGAACTTCTTTGCCGGCAGATGACGGGAGCTTACAAGGTTCGGCATATAAACCTGAAACCTTTATTTGAGCAGGTCAANNGAAAATCAGCAGGCCGATAAACTGGCAAAGAGGGCCTCGGAACAAGCAAAATATTAAGGCAGGCTTATGAGCGGCTGCTCCTGCCGCTAAAACGGCAGGGGAGGAAAGTCCGGGCTCCCAAGGGCGGCGCACCTTGAGAACATCAGGGCATCCCTGAAAAGGGATAGGATCAGAGCTACAGAGACGAGTAATCGCAAAGGCGCAAAATAAATAGCAGGAACATAAACGCACCGCAAAGCGCGCAAAGAAACTTTGCGTTTTTGCGGATATTTTGCGTTTTTGCGATGAGGTGAAACGAGCAATCTCTGCGCGGAGTAAGGCCAAATAGGTCTTGGTTAAAAGCTGCCCGCTTTAAATGTTCGCCGCAAGGCGCGATATTGCCAGGACGGGTAGGCTGCATGAGCCTTGGCGGCAACGCCAGGGTCGAGAGAAATAGCCGCTCTTAGCGCGAAGTTTTTTCGCGCTAAGACAAAACTCGGCTTACAGTAAGCCTGCCTTAAATTTGTCTCCTACCGAAAATAAAATGACCATACACAGCCATCAACACGATAAGCAGACAAAATTATCCCGGTTAAAGATTGCCCTTATTTTAACTTCCTTAGGGATGTTTTTTGAGTTTATCGGCGGTTTTCTTTCTAACAGCTTGGCCCTGATTTCCGATGCCGGGCATATGCTCACCCATATCTTTGCCCTGGGGATGAGCTATTTCGCGATTATCCTTTCCCTGCGCTCTCCCACCAAAAAAAGGACTTATGGTTTTTACCGGGCGGAGATATTAGCGGCCTTTATCAACGGCGTAGTCCTGATACTTATAACCGCATACTTAGCCTATGAGGCGCTAAAGAGATTCGTTTCTCCGGAAGAAATTAAGGCCAGCGAAATGCTCTTGGTGGCAGGATTTGGCCTGGTTATAAACGGTAT
>DOMD01000054.1 GCA_003510525.1 Candidatus Omnitrophota bacterium | reverse complement strand
GTAGCGGTGCGATTTATCGCACTAAAGAGGAGATTTTCAAGTGAAAAGAAAAATCATTCTTTTAACCGAGATTATCTCTCCTTACCGGATACCGGTTTTTAATGAAATAAACCAGAGCTTAACCGGGCAATTTCTGGTTTTATTCTTGGGAAAAACAGAGAAGCGCAGGCAGTGGAAGATCTACCGTGAAAAGATTGATTTCCGCTACCGGGTGTTGCCGAGTATCCTATTTCAGAATGGCAGTTCAGGCGCGCCTTATTTTCTGAACCCGACCATTTTTTATGAACTTATGAGGTATTCCCCTGAGATTATTATCACCGGAGGCTATCAGCACCCGAGTTATCTTTTAGCTATACTTTATGCCAGGATTTTTAAAAAGCGGATTATTCTTTGGTGCGAGAGCAATAAATATGACCTGCGTTTATGCCGGCCATGGAACGAGTTTTATAAACGGATGTTTGCGCGAAGCTGCGATGGATATATAGCCCCGGGAAAAGCGTCAAGCGAGTATCTTATTTCTTTGGGAGCCAGCGCCAAAAAAATTTGGATGGCCCCTAATGCCGTGGATAACGCTTATTTTATCCAATCTTGCGATAGATACAGGCAGAATAAAGATTCATTTAAGCAGTCAAAAGGTTATCCGGAAAAACTTATCCTTTATGTGGGCCGTTTGAGCGATCAAAAAGGCATTTTTGATTTACTGGAGGCCTTTCGAATAATTTTTGCCAAGGATCCCGATGCAGGCTTACTGCTTGTCGGCAGCGGCGAGCAGGAGAAGCAATATAAAGATTTTTGTTTAATCAATAATCTTAAAAATGTTTTTTTTGAAGGGTTTATTCATCAGGAAAAACTTCCGTTTTATTACGCGATTGCCGATGTTTTTGTCCTGCCTACTCACAGCGACCCGTGGGGGTTAGTTTTGAATGAGGCAATGGCTTGCGGCTTAGCGGTTGTCTCTTCAGATGCCGCGGGCGCGGCGCCGGACTTGATTATTCAAGGAGAGAACGGGTATGTCTTTAAGAAAGGCGATATCAGGCAGATTGTTTTTTGCCTTGAGAATATTTTGGGTGATGAACAAAAAAGAACAGAAATGGGTAAGATGTCTTTGGAAATAATTAAAAATTATTCTCCTTTTAAATGCGCCCAGGGGTTTATCCGGGCAATAAGAGAAGTATGAGCATGAATGAGGCGGTAAAAAAACATTGGGAAGCTGAGACCTGCGGCGTGAGATACGGCGCGTCGGAAGATAGAGGCGAATGGTTTCGGGAAATTGAGCGTGCCCGTTATCTATGTGAGCCGCAAATTCTTGAGTTTGCCGAATTTAAAAAATTTCGCGCGAAACGCGTTCTTGAGATAGGAGTCGGAGCGGGCACGGATTTTAAGAACTGGGTAAAAAATGGAGCTCAGGCAACAGGCATTGACCTTACTTCAAGAGGCACCGCCTTAACAAAAGAGCGCCTGTCCCTGGAAGGCATAAACCCCAATCGTTTTAACCTCTGTGTGGCTGATTCCGAAAGACTTCCTTTTAAAGATGGGGTCTTTGAAATGGTTTACAGCTGGGGGGTTTTGCATCATACCTTAAACACCGGCCAGGCAATTAAAGAAGCTTATCGTGTCTTAAAGCCGGGAGGCATTATAAAAGCGATGGTGTACCACATCCCTTCCTGGACGGGCTGGCTATTATGGTTGAGGTTTTGCCTGTTCAAGCTCAGGCCGTGGATTTCCCCCAGAAAGGCAATCTATGGCCATTTAGAAAGCCCCGGCACAAAGGCATATACTTTAGAAGAAGCTAAGGAATTATTTGAAAGCGCGCGATTTCAGGTGATTGAAATAAAGACATCGCTTGGCCCGGGAGATTTGTTAAATATCGCCTTCAGCAGAAAGTATAGCGGTTTTATTTATAAAATTATCGGATTAATGTATCCCCGATGGCTGGTTCGTCTTTTTGGCAATCGCTTTGGCTTGGAATTACTGCTTCAGGCGAGAAAATAAATATGAAAGTTCTTCATGTGATACCGTTTCTTTCCGGCTCTTGCGGCGGTCCGGTTCAGGCAGTTACGCAGTTATGCCAGGAGCTGAGGAATCAAGGCGTAGAGACGGCGATTGCCACGACAACCATAGATCAGGACAAAACGCGGGTTATTCCTGATTTTGTGCCGGTGTATTCTTTCGGCCGTCAATTTTGTTCAATTTTACCTTCGGAATTCGCCTTTTCCTTAGGATTAAAACATTGGTTAAAGCGGCGCTCCGGAGAATTCGACTTATTGCATATACATTATCTTTTTACTTATCCCTCAGCTGTTGCCTGTCATTACGCCCGTAAATATAAAATACCCTATATTATCAGGCCGGCAGGGATGCTTGACTCTTTTTCTTTAAGTAAGAGCGCGCTTAGGAAAAAAATCTATATTTTTCTCCTGGAGAAGAAGAATCTTTGCCGCGCCTCTGCGGTTCATTTTACCTCCAGTGAAGAGATGTGCCAGGCAGAAAGGCTTAGATTAGGCTATCAATCCGCGCTGGTTCCTCTCGGATTAAATTTGGAGAGATTTATTAATTTAGGGCCGCTTAAAGGGGAATTCCGGAAACGGTATCCTCAGACTATCAACAAAAAGATAATTCTTTTTCTTTCGCGGCTTGACCCCAAGAAAGGATTGGATATATTAATAGCGGCCTTAAAAATACTTGCTGTTAAACGCGATGATTTTATTTTTGTCCTTGCCGGTTCAGGAGATAAAAATTATGAAAAATTTCTCAGCAGGGCTTTAGTGAGCGCCGGATTGACGGAAATATGCGTACTTACCGGATTCTTGGAAGGCAGTGAGAAATCCGCGCTTTTGGCCGACGCGGATGTGTTTGTTCTTCCGTCATATGATGAAAACTTTGGAATGGCCGTTGTCGAGGCGATGGCCGCCAGGCTCGCGGTGATAATCTCAAACAGAGTCAATATTCACAAATTGATCGAGGATTACCGGGCCGGAATAGTTACCGGATTAAACGCGGGCGAGATTGCTTTCGCGATAGAAAGAATTATTTCGGATGAGCGGCTGCGCCTGGAGATGGGCGCGCAAGGAGAAAGGCTGGTAGAAGAAAATTTCAACGTAAAAAAGATTGCGCGACAGATGATCGCGGTATATTCACAATATCTTAGGCCCGGAGATGTTTCGTAAGGCACAGGTTCAATTTCGATTATTAAAGTTTGGTTTTGAAGGGAGGATACATTATGTATAAAGTTGTTATCGCCGGCTGTGGGCTTATTTCGGCAAAAAAACATATACCGGCGTTTTTGGCTTTAAAAAATAAGGTAGAAGTTGCCGCGGTCTGTGATTTAAACATTAACGCGGCTAAGAAAACGGCGGATAGTTTTAATATCAGGCGGACCTACGCGGATTTTTCGGATATGCTTTTGAAGGAAAAACCGGATATTGCAGATATATGCACTCCGCCTCAGACTCACGCGTCTTTAGGTATCGAGGCGATAGAAAAAGGCGCGCACATATTTCTTGAGAAACCGATGGCCTTAAAGGTCTCGGATTGCGACGTGATGATAGAGGCGGCATCAAAATTCCGCAGGCAGGTATGCGTGGTGCATAATCAGGTGTTTAATCCGGCATTCATTCGCGCGCGCGAATATTTCTTAAAGGGCGGCATCGGAGATTTCTTGGGCCTGCATATATTTTTATCAACTCCCACCAATTATATAACTTCAAAGAAGGATCATTGGGCGCACGCGCTGCCGGGGGGCATATTAGGGGAGAGTGGGCCGCACGGGGTTTATCTGGCCCAGGCATTTCTTAAGGATATTTACGAGGTAGAGGTGAATGCCAGAAAGATAATTCCTGAATACCCGTGGTCGAATTTTGAGGACTTTCGAATAGTTTTACGCGCTAAAAACGGCATCGGCACCGTAGAGCTTAATTACGCGAGCAACCAATGGGCGGCCGCGCTTGACATTATGGGCACCAAGGGGATGCTGAAGATAGATCTTCAATCTCAAACATTTGTCAGCTATGAGCGCGGTAAATTGGACGCGTTTACGGTAGGTTTATCCGAGGTAAAAATGGCGGCAGGCAAGATGTGTGCTTCAGGCGTAAATGGCATAAGGTATATGCTGGGAAAGAAGAGTGACGGGCATTATAACGGAATTCGGGAGTTTACGGAGAGCATCATAGAGAATAGGCCGCCTTTAGTTACTGTTGGAGACGGCAGGGAAACTGTCCGGGTGATGGAGATGCTTACGGAAAGATTAAATTGCCGTAAACAGCGGGATTGAAAAATGTGCGGAATAGCCGGGATTTTTAATTTTGATTCGGAGCCTGTTAATCGGGAACTGCTTACCAGGATGACGCGCGTGCTTTCTCACCGCGGCCCGGATGACGAAGAGGTCTGTGCCTGGGGCAATATCGGCTTTGGCCATAGACGTTTAAGCATTATTGATTTATCCGAACGCGGAAAACAGCCGATGAGCAATGAGGACGGCACTGTCTGGATTACCTATAACGGGGAGATTTATAATCATCTGGCCTTGCGGGATGAACTGCGGAAAAAAGGCCATCTCTACAGGTCCCAGACCGATACCGAGACCATCATCCACCTTTATGAAGAGGAGGGCCCCGGCTGTCTGGAATACCTTGACGGAGAGTTTGCCTTTTCTATCTGGGATGCTAATAAGAAAGTAATCTTTTCCGCGCGCGACCGTTTGGGCGTAAAACCGTTTTATTATCATATTTCAGACGCTCGTTTTATCTTTGCCTCAGAAATAAAGGCGATTCTGCCGCATCCGCGATTAACCCGGAAAATAGATTTGCAGGCGTTATCGCATTATCTTTCATTTTCCGTTTCCCCCGCGCCGCTGACTTTTTTTAAGGATATTTTTAAATTAGAGGCGGGGCATTACCTGCTGGTAGGCGGCGATGGGAAGATAGTTAAGCGGCAATATTGGGATTGTATGCCGGGGCCAAAAATAAAATGCTCCGAGGCAGAGGCAATAGAAGCTATCCGTTTTAAATTAGAAGGTTCCATAAGAGCGAGATTGATGAGTGATGTGCCTTTTGGGGTTTTTTTAAGCGGAGGACTCGATTCCAGCACCAATGTCGCTTTTATGAGCCGGTCAATGGCTGAGCCGGTTAAAACTTTTAATGTGGCTATCGAAGGTAATTATGAGTATGATGAGTCATATTTTGCCGAATCGGTCTCTCGGAATTTTCACGCCGAATATAATTCCATCCGTATTAATTTTGAAGACTTTCGCGGGCTTTTCAATAATTTGGCTTATTATACGGATGAACCGCTATGTGATTATGCCTGCATCCCTAATTTTTATTTAGCAAAATTAGCCCGCCAGAAAGGGGTTTCGGTCATTCAAGTCGGCGAAGGCAATGACGAGCTTTTTTGCGGTTATCGCAGTTACGCCGCGATTTTAAACTTGATTAAATTTTATTATCCTTTGCCGTCATTAATTAAAATGCCCGTTTTCAATTTATCGCGGTTTATATTGGGAAAAAAAATGCATTATACTGTTTCCCGGGCCGCCAGAAACCAGGATGTGTTTTTAGGAGGCTCATATCTGTTTAGCGAAGAAGAAAAGGTATCCCTTTTTAAAAAATCGCTTAACCTTAAAGGGATGGTTACTTCTGAAGCTTACGTATCCGGAATTTACCGGAATTTGCTAAGTAAATTCCCCCAGGCCAGCCCTCTGGATAAAATGATTTATCTGGATCTAAAGGTGCGCCTTCCGGAACTTCTTTTAATGCGCGCGGATAAAATGACTATGGCTAATTCCGTTGAGGCCAGGCTGCCATTTTTGGATTATCAGCTCGTGGAATACGCGCTTCGCCTTCCGGACAATCTTAAATTTTTCCGCAATCAGACAAAGTATATTTTCAAGAAAAGCCTGGAGGGGATTTTACCTAAGGAAGTCATTTATCAGCCAAAGAAAGGATTTGCCGGAAGCCCGCTTAATATGTTTGGCGCGGAATTCCAGGGATATCTCAAACAGACCTATAAAAACACCCAGCCGCTTCTGGCGGAATGGTTTGATACGGATAATTTCAAGGAGAGGCTTAATTTTAACCGCGCGCGGATGAATTTCAGGGAGGGCAGTAAGGTTTGGTCGCTATTTAGCCTGATGCTCTGGCTGGAGAGGTTTTTAAAATGATTATTTTAGGCCTGAACGTCTACCACGCGGATGCCTCGGCGGCAATTGTTGTTGACGGAAAACTGATTGCCGCCGCGGAAGAAGAGCGTTTTAACCGGATTAAGCACTGCGCGGGTTTCCCGAAAGAAGCGGTTAAATACTGCCTGAAAGAGGCCGGGGTAAGCATCAAGGATGTTGATTATATCGCCATACCCAGAAGCGCGAAAGCGCGTTTTTTTAAAAAATTATATTACGGCGTAAAGATTCCGCGGCTGGCCTTACGACGATTGCACGCCTTGGGTAAAACGCGAAATATTAAAACAACTATTGCCGGTATCTTTAATTTGGATGATAAAGAAATTAAGGCTAATCTGGTAAACATAGAACATCATAAAGCGCATATTGCCTCGTCTTTTTTTGTTTCTCCTTTTGAGCGGGCTTCGCTTTTTTCCGCCGACGGCCTGGGTGATTTTGCCTCAACNNTGTATTATACCGCGATTACCCAGTATTTGGGTTTCTGTAGTTTTGGCGATGAATATAAGGTTATGGGGCTTGCCGCCTACGGCACTCCGGAATACAAGGATGAGTTTGAAAAAATACTGAAATATTCCGGCGGTATGAAGTTTGAGCTAGGCTTACGCTATTTTTTGCACCATAAGAAATTAGTGGATATGAATTTTGAAGCGGGGTATCCGGCGTTAGATATTTTATTTTCTGAATACCTTGAAAAAAGGCTTGGGCCGGCGAGAAAAAAAGATGAGCCGGTTGAAGAAAGGCATAAAAACATCGCCGCGTCTTTGCAGTCAAGGATAGAAGAAATAATTTTTTCTTTGCTCAATGAACTCTACAGGCAAAACAACCTTGATACGCTTTGTCTTTCCGGAGGCGTTGCCTTTAACTGTGTTGCCAATGGAAAAATTTACACGCGCACTCCATTCAAGAATATTTATATTCCGCCCGCCCCCGGTGACGCGGGATTAGCGATCGGCGCGGCGTATTATCTCTGGCATGAAATCCTGGGAAAGCCAAGAAATTTCGTGATGGATCACGCTTTCTGGGGGCCGGCGTATGATTCGGATATGGTGAGCGCCGAATTACAATCCAGGCGCGATGAATTAAATCAACAGGGCTGTAAAGTAACGCAAATGAGAAATGACCAAGAACTTTATAAAATTACCGCTCAAGCGATCGCCGATGGAAAAATCGTTGGTTGGTTTCAGGGAAGAACGGAATGGGGCCCGCGGGCGCTGGGCAACAGAAGCATCGTGGTTGACCCGCGCCGGGCGGAAATGAAAGACATTCTTAACAGCAGAATAAAACGCCGGGAGCCTTTTCGCCCGTTCGCGCCTTCCATACTCGAAGAAAAAACCGGTGATTATTTTGAACAAACCCATCCTTCTCCATTTATGCTTTTTACTTATAAGGTAAAGCCGGATAAGGAAAAGCTTATTCCGGCGCCTACTCATATAGACGGCACCGGCCGGCTGCAAACCGTAAGCAAGCGCGCTAATTNNATTGTCAATACGCCGAAAGAGGCGCTGGATTGTTTTCTGCGCACGCGTATGGATGTGCTGGCATTAGGCGCGTATGTAATTGAAAGACAAAGTAAAAATTAAAAGTTCTTTCCCAAGTTTGTAGCAAAAGGGAAAGAACTTGATTACAGAGATTTTTAAAAGATTATAGCGATTTTATGTCGGTAATAAATCTCTGGAATCTGTATTTAATCGCCGTAATCAGAAGCTTTCCTGTAAAATTTAGCCCAGTGCATAAAATTTTGCCTTAAACCGATGATGAATAATGCGTTACAGAAAAAGCTTGCTACAAAATCGGGAAAGCTTCAAATTAAATAATGAAGATAACCTTTATTGATCCGCCGGATTTTTCCGGGAAAATAAATCCTCCCCTTACCAAGGGGAGGCGGGGAGGGGGAGTTTCCGGGGAAAAATCTTTGTGGTTTCCGGGCCATCGGGTTCAGGCAAAAGCACCCTGCTGAATAAGGTGCAATCAAAAAGGGAATT
>DOMD01000009.1 GCA_003510525.1 Candidatus Omnitrophota bacterium | reverse complement strand
CCCCACGCCGTGGCCCCAGCCTAATCCCGCGAAATAAACTTTATCGGAAATTATTTTCAGGGTAAAATTTGTACTGCGGATTATATTAGGGCCCAGGGCCTGACGAAAATCTTTCGCGCTGATAACTAAGCTATTGTCCGCGCCCTTAATTTCCAGTTCGTTGATTCTTCCCGAAGGATTAAGGCTGGCGATTTCAATCTCATCAAAATAGTCTATTTTAAAACCTTTAGCTGAAAGTTTGGATTTTATCTCACCGGATGAAATTTCAGCCTGCCATTTAAAATGCGGCGAACCGGCGCAAAAACCGCACCGGACACCTTTAAGCGGCGCGAGATCAACCTTCCAGAGCATGCCCGCGTCTTCGGTGTGCCCGCCGCAGGCGGCATGATAATATGCCGGAAATAGATTCCCCTTAAAAGTTAAGATTTCACCCTTAGTCAGATCTACCGCCCGGTTGGAGCGCCATTTTTCCGAGGTTTTGCCTCCATACACCTGGGAATAGATATCGCTGGTTAAATCAAAATCTTTATTTTTAGTGAACTGCTTTTGGTAAAGGGCGTAAGTCCTGGCCACCACCGCCTGGGCCTTAAGAGCGTCCAGCGGCCACCAGGGAGCAATTTCATTACAAAGGATTCCCCGCAGATAATTCTCCAGGTCTAATTCGTTAACCANNNNTTTCCGGAATCAGCCTTAATCAGGCGCTTCTTTAGATTCTTCCCTTTATACACCTGCCTGCCGCTTTCATCCTGAATTTCAAAAGCGCCTTTTATCCGAAGATAAAAAGATGGCCCGTCCTGAAGCACGGCTACGCGCACAACTTCATCAGCATAAATGCCTCGGGCCGGATATATAAAACCCAAACCCAGAAACAGCCAGAAAACAGCTATTTTTTTGACCATAAGCGCGCGATAAGCGAAAGTATAAGACTAAGCAATATACATGTCGCTAAAGGGAAATAAAAGGTAAAATTTTTTCTGCTNNAAGAATACACCCAGCAAAACAATCACCAGCCCCAAAAATATCAAAATCTTTCCTAAATCCCCTAAGCCCGGCATTACCGTTTCATCATCCTTTCTTCCAAAGAACACTTACAACCGCAGTATTTCTGGCAGTACATCCCCAAGGCCCTGGCTTTAACATGGGCCTCCCGGAAACCCGGGCGAAAATCCCGAAACAAAAACTCCACTCCCAGATGTTTAGAAATCCGCTGTCCGATATTATTTATTGCTTCAATATCCTGATAGGGGCTGACCAGAAGGGCGGTAGTAAAAACGGAGAAGTTATTTGCTTTGGCAAACTCCGCGGTTTTAAGAAGCCTTAAATCCCAACAGCTTAGGCAGCGCTCAGGTTTGCGACTATCCGTAACCGCGCTATAATACTCGTCTTCCTCATATTCGGGGATATGAATTTTAAGTTTTTCAGACTCGGCAAAACTTAAAAAAACATCCCTGCGCTTTAAAAATTCTTCCTGAGGATAAATATTAGGATTATAAAAATAACCCTCCACCTCAAAGCCTTCTTTACGTAAAATCTCCAGCGGATAGATAACGCAAGGCCCGCAGCAGGTATGTAGTAAAACTTTCACTTATACATTTATACGCTATCGGCTTTCAGCCATCGGCTATCAGCTAAAAGCTCAATTGCTAAAAGCTGACAGCTGAAGGCTGCCACCGCCGAATGGCGGGGTGCCGCCATCGGCGGCAAAGGCCTAAAAAAGAAGCTTTCCCGATTTTGTAGCAAGCTTTTTCTGTAACGTATTATTCATCATCGGTTTAAGACAAAATTTTATGCACTGGGCTAAATTTTACAGGAAAGCTTCTGATTACGGCGATTAAATACAGATTACAGAGATTTATTACCGGCATAAAATCGCTGTAATCTTTTAAAAATCTCTGTAATCAAGTTCTTTCCCTTTTGCTACAAACTTGGGAAAGAACTTTAAAAAAGCTCTTTATGTTTTCTCGGCAATCCCAAATGCGTAAAGGCAAGGTCCATCGCTTCCCTACCCCGGGGAGTGCGCTTAAGAAAACCGGCCTTAAGAAGATAGGGTTCAACCGCGTCCGCCAGGGTATCTATCTCTTCATTTAAGGTGGCGGCCAGGGATTCAATTCCTACCGGGCCTCCGCTATAGGTTTCGATAATAGTCCTTAAGACCTTACGGTCAAAGTCGTCTAAGCCCATGGTATCCACACCCAGGTTATCTAAGGCGCTACAGGCGCTTTCGGCATTAATGTTTTTTATTTTATTCACCTGGGCGTAATCGCGCGTTCTTCTTAAAAGACGATTAGCAATCCTGGGGGTGCCCCGGGCGCGCTGTCCTATAGAGCGGCAGGCCTCCTCGTCAATATCCATGCTAAGAAGCTTGGCCGAATTGCGGATAATCTTAGCCAGGTCTTCTACTTCATAAAAATCAAGATGATAAAACATCCCGAATCTTCCCCTTAAAGGCGAACTCAACAACCCCTGCCTGGTAGTTGCTCCGATTAAAGTAAAGGGTTTAAGGTTAAACTTGATGGTCTTGGCATAAGGGCCTTTATCAATGATAAAATCTATCTGAAAATTCTCCATTGCCGGATATAAAAACTCCTCCACCACTTTGGAAAGCCGGTGTATTTCATCAATAAAAAGGATATCCCCTTTTTCTAAGTTGGTTAATATCCCGATTAAGTCCCCGGCCCGCTCGATAGCCGGGCCGGAAGTGGCGGTAATTTTGCCGGACATCTCATGAGAGACGATATGGGCCAACGAGGTTTTTCCGAGTCCGGGTGGCCCGTCGAAAAGAATATGCTCTAAGGGCTCACCCCTGATACCCGCGGCGGAAATAGCAATCTTTAGATTATCCGCCAGGTCCTTCTGGCCGATAAACTCCGAAAGCCTTGCCGGACGCAGGGAAAGATTTAAAACTACGTCTTCATCACTCTCCCGGGCCTTAATCAGGGCGGAAGAAGCATTCTTTGGATTATTATTCTTATTCTTGACTAAAACCGGATTATACTCTTGTCCCATAAGAAGTTATTCTCTCCTGATTACGGATAACCTGAATCTCACCGAAGATATCCTTCTGAACTATAACAATTTCTTTCAGGCGGATAAGCTCTAATACGGCTAAGAAAGTAACCACCATTTCCACCTGATTCTTAACCTTAGCGAATAAATAGCTCAACCGCAAAGAAGACTCATTTAAAAGGATATGCAGTAAATCGTGGATCTTCTCCTCAACCGTGAATTCATCTTTGATTACCTCATAAAATAATTCCCGGGGAATATCTTTAAGGGCCTTGGAAAAAGCCGAGAGAAGGTCAAAAAGGCTGGCCTCAAAAAAAACCTCTTCGCCGGAATTTACCGGCGCGGGGCTCTGGTTACGGGTAAAGATATTCTGGCGGCTGAGCTCTTTCTGGCGCAGGAGCCCGGCGGCCTCCTTAAATTTCTGATATTCCAGGAGCTTCCTAATCAATTCTGAGCGCGGATCCTCCTCTTCCTCTTGCTCATTTTCTTTAGGCTCAGGAGGAAGGAGCATCTTGGATTTGATATGGATAAGGGTAGAGGCCATTACTAAGAATTCACCGGCGATATTCAGGTCTAAAAGGCGCATTAGCTCCATATAGCGCAGGTATTGATCGGTAATCTGGGCAACAGGTATATCGCAGATATTCAAATGATCCTTCTTCACCAGATACAACAGAAGATCCAGCGGCCCCTCAAACAGTTCTAATTTTATCTTATAGCTCATTATTAGCGGATAGCTTAAACCATCAAATAACCAGCTTGTTCAATCTATTTTTAATTGTCTTCTCTATTTTATCAACAGGACCGGTATTATCAATTCTAATTTTATAAAATTCCGCGATTTTCCTCGAAATAGAACTACCCATTTCTTCGAAAATTCGATTAGTTTTAATAGCGTATGAGATATAAAGNNGGATGCTCTTTCGTAATAAAAGAGGTATTCTTTTTTAAAGAATTAAGATCACGAAAGGTGTAATAATACAAACCAATGGGAGATTTTTTTAGATCATTTTTGCGGGGAGGATATTTATTAATATACCCATCCGTAGTTTTAAAGTCAGATAAAACAAACGTCTTGTCGCTATCTAATATATTAAACCTGAAACTCTTAATATAATCGAAGGTCATTCCTTCGGTATTTCTCTCGTAAAACGCGACCACTATGGGGAATTTACCGAAGCCGGTTCCGGAAAATAACGCGCTCGAAAATATTTCTCCCCTGATTAATCTGTAGTTATCTCTAAAATCACGCAACCGCTTGAAATTAGTTTCTTTAATTAAATATGACAAGGGATGCAGGACACAGACTATATCCGCGTTTAGCTTGTTATATGATTTTAAAAACGAAACCCCTAAATCTCTATCGCGCAAATCTTCATCACATAAAATCTTACCCTTTTCTCCATTTCTGAACTCTGAGGTCATATCATTATAAGGGGGATTCCCTATTATTATTAAAAACGCGGTCGAGGGTATAGAATATTTATCCCGATGAACTTCAATCAAGGAATTTGTCCGGAATACTTTATTGGCATCAAACCGCTGCCTTAAAAAGGCGCAGGCCTCGCCATCACAGTCTGCTATTCGATAGTCGTTTTTGCTGATATTAACCAAAAATGCTCCGCATCCGCCCGCGCTATCAAATATCACGCCANNTTATCAAATATCACGACATTTTTTTTATTATTCAACAAATATGGTTGAATAGAATTATAAACTCTGGTTACCAATTTTTCCGGGGTATAATACCCCCCCAATTGAATTTTTTTATATTTAGGTAAGTGTTCCGCTGTATGCGCCTGCATAATGATCACCCGATTATTTCAAGTAAGGTTTGAATAATTTGAACAATTTGTAATGACGCAATCT
>DOMD01000052.1 GCA_003510525.1 Candidatus Omnitrophota bacterium | reverse complement strand
TAGAATGAGTGGTAATAATTGTAAAAGGAGCTAAATATATGACTGTTCAAAATAATTTGCAGATAGGCCAGATGCTTATAGACGCGGGGATTATGACTTCTGAGGATTTGGAAAGGGGCTTAAAAGAACAGAAGAAATCAGGCAAATTTATTTGCACGACATTAATAGAAATGGGTTTGTTGCAGGAAGATACGTTTCTGCCGATTTTAGCCCGGAAGCTGAATATGCCGCTTGTCAAAATAAAGACATTGGATATTAAGGCTGATGTGATTTCTAAGGTTCCCGCTAAATTCGCCACCCACTACAGGCTTATCCCTATAGCGCTTGAAGGCAACGCGATATCTTTGGCGGTTACCGATCCTCTGGATATCCATACCCTTGATGATTTAAAGCTGTTATTGGGCTTTGAGATTAAGCCGGTGTTGGCCGGAGAAAAGGATATCCTGGAAGCAATCAGCAGGTATTATGGAGTGGGAGCGGACACCCTGGAACAAATCGTCAGCGAAAAGAGTTCAGGAATAGATTTGGCGGGTAGCGTTGAGAAAACGGAAGACTTGGAGAGCATGGCTGAGGATGCCTCAATTATTAAGTTTGTTAACCAGATAATGACCCAGGCTTTGGCTGAGCGGGCCTCAGACATTCATATTGAGCCTTTTGAAAATGAGCTGAGAGTGCGGATGCGGGTTGACGGTATTCTGTATGATACCCCTATACCCCCGACTATAAAATACTTTCATCAGGCAATTGTCTCCAGAGTAAAGATAATGGCTAATTTGAACATCGCGGAACGCCGTCTGCCCCAGGACGGCAGAATTAAGGTGAGATTGCAGGATAGCGAGCTCGACCTGCGGGTTTCTATCCTTCCCACATCATTCGGCGAGGCAGTGCATATTCGGGTGCTGAGTTCGGTATTTTTTCTGGAATTGGAAAAATTAGGTTTTACTGATGATGATCTGAATAAGATAGCCCAGGTAATCAAGAAACCCCACGGAATTATCTTTGTTACCGGGCCCACCGGAGCGGGAAAATCTACCACTCTTTATGCCTCTTTAGCCAAGATCAATTCGTCCAGTATAAAGATAATCACTGTTGAGGATCCGGTGGAGTATCAATTGCGGGGCATCGCGCAGATACAGGTTTTGCCTAAGATTGGGCTTACTTTTGCTACGGGCCTGCGTTCCATCTTGCGCCATGACCCGGATGTGATAATGGTGGGAGAGGTGCGCGACTCTGAGACTGCCGAGGTGGCCATCCGGGCCAGCCTGACCGGGCATTTGGTTTTTTCAACCTTGCATACCAATGATGCCGCGGGAGGGGTAACCCGCTTGATTGATATGGGGGTAGAGCCGTTTTTGATTTCTTCTTCTTTAGAGTGCCTTATCGCTCAACGCTTAGTGCGCCTGGTGTGTCCGAATTGTAAGGTTTCTTATCAGGTTACTAAGGAAGCTTTAAGGGATTTTAACCTGGGGAAAGAACAGGAGAATATCGAGATTTTTAAGGGGAAGGGCTGTTCACTTTGCAAATTCAGCGGTTACAAAGGCAGGACCGGAATTCATGAAGTTATGTTGATGAATAACGCCCTTCGGGAGATGGTGATTCAAAAGGCTTCCAGCCAGCAAATTAAAAAGAAGGCTATAGAGTGTGGTATGCGCACCTTGCGCCAGGATGGCTGGGACAAGATTGCTAAAGGTTTGACCACAGTGGAAGAAGTATTGCGGGTAACTCAGCAAGAGGAGTTGGTAGACTAATAGTATGCCAAAATTTACCTACCAGGCCAAGAAAGGGCCTCAGGAGAAAGTTTCCGGGACGGTTGAGGCGAGGACCCGCCTGCAGGCAGTATCCATTATAGAAGAAAGAGGCCTTTTTCCCCTAAGTATTGAAGAGATTGAGGTTTCAGCCTCTTCCGGTTCCGGAGGCGGAGGCTCGCGATTAAGGCGCGCGCGCTCCAAAGACTTGATCGTTTTTACCCGTCAATTTTCTAATCTTATTGAATCCGGGCTGACTATCGCCCAGGCTTTGAATATCCTATTTAAGCAGGCGGCTAATCCCGCTTTAAAGAATATCATAGCTGATATTGGTGAAAAGATAAAAGGCGGGGAAACCCTTTCTGAATCTCTTGGCAGCCACCCCAGAGAATTCTCCGCGTATTATCGCGCGGTGGTCAGGGCCGGAGAAATAAGCGGTTCAATAGAGCTGGTTCTTAGCCGCTTGGCTGATTTTAGCGAACAGGAAGAAAGAACCCGTTCAGATATTCTCTCCGCCCTAACCTATCCGGCCTTAATCGTCAGCGTGGGATGCCTCAGCATTTACGCCTTACTGGTTTACGCGGTGCCTCAACTTACCTCGATGTTTGAGGAGGCCGGAGAAGCCTTACCGCTTCCCACTCAGCTTTTGATAAGTATTTCCAAGGCCTTAAGGCAGTATTGGTGGCTCATATCATTAGGCATAGTAACGGTTTTTTTTATCATCAGGCAGGCTAAGGTTAAAGAGGAAAGGTTATTCCTGGATAAATTTATGCTTAGGCTTCCCGTTTTCGGTGAGATAATCTTAAAATCCGAGATGGCCCAGTTTACCCGGATGCTCTCCTTATTGCTTGAATCCGGAGTGTCGATATTGGTAGCTTTGGAGGTGGTTAGTAATACCGTTGTTAACAGCGCGGTAAGAGCTGAAATCAAAAATATTTCTTCTGATATAAAAGAAGGGGAGAGCCTGTCTTCGGCAATTAAAAAATCTGTCTATTTTCCAATTTATGTGGTAAATATTATAAATGTGGGAGAGGAGTCCGGGACATTAGAGAAATCTTTAAAGCGGATAGCTGCTTCTTATGAGCAAGAGTTGAGCCGCTTGATCCGCGCGTTTACGGCTTTACTTGAGCCGGTGATGATACTGGTAATGGGATTAGTGGTCGGTTTTATCGTAACGGCGATGCTCTTGCCCATATTCCAAATAAATCTGATAACCAGGTAGTAATTAATGGCAAGGCAGGATGTTCGATGTTATATATTAAGGAGGGCAAAACAATGACTAGACAATGTAAAGGGTTTACCCCGTTAGAAAGCCCACTCAAGATGGATGGTAAGCATAATCAGAAAAGGCGAGAGCGGAGAGCATTGCTCTTTCTAACGGGGTTTACCCCGTCAGAGATAAAACGCCGAAGACGCCTGACGGTTGCCCGTGGCAACCTGTCTCTAACGGGGTTTACCTTGATTGAGTTGATGTTGGTGGTGGTTATTATCGGGGTTTTGGCCAGTATGGTTATGCCGAAATTGGTGGGGAAGTCGGAACAAGCCAAGAAATCCGTGGCTCAGGCTGATATTGAAGCCAGCATATCCTCGGCCTTAGAGCTGTATGAAATTGATAATGGGAAATTTCCCGAGAGCCTGTCGGTTTTGGTCGGGAAGTATCTGAAAAAAGACCCCAAGGACCCCTGGAGCAATTCTTACAACTACAAATCTCCGGGAGACCATAACCAGGACAGCTACGACCTTTATTCCAAAGGAAGAGACGGCATGGAGGGCACGGAGGATGATATTACAAATTGGAAGTGATTGATATATGGCATCCG
This sequence comes from Candidatus Omnitrophota bacterium, assembly GCA_003510525.1. Taxonomy (GTDB): domain Bacteria; phylum Omnitrophota; class Gorgyraeia; order Gygaellales; family UBA12090; genus UBA12090. The sequence continues at coordinate 102 of DOMD01000052.1, read as the reverse complement.
GTAGAAAGGGGCTTGCCCCGTTAGAAAGCCCACTCAAGATGGATGGTAAGCATAATCAGAAAAGGCGAGAGCGGAGAGCATTGCTCTTTCTAACGGGGTTTA
>DOMD01000048.1 GCA_003510525.1 Candidatus Omnitrophota bacterium | reverse complement strand
GGAATAGTTAAAGAACTTGTAAGTAAAGAAGTCGGCGCAGGGAAGACTATTAGCGTAAGCAAGAAAATGAAAAGAGATACCGCTATTGTTTAGGTAGGTGAAAAGTGGCGCTTTTGAGGCTCTTCTCAAAGATGGATGAGAAAAACAAAATTACAATACCACGTGGGATGCGCAAGGAACTTAATATCAAGCCGAGCGATAGATTAGAATTAACACTTGGCGGGATAAATAAGGCACGAAAATTGATTATATCCAAGACAGGGGGGAGGTGTATTAAATGAGAGGAATGTTACAGATACCGGATATTAGAAATATAAAAAGTATACATACCATAGGTGCTCGGTGTATTCCAAAGGTCCAAAGGTCAAGTTATTTAGAGTTGTATATGCTTCGTAGAGAAAAGGATAGATTAGAAAAAGAGATTTTTGTATTAGACAAAAGAGTAGGCGCAGCCAAAAGACAATTAAATAGCATAAATCAACGGATTGAAAAATTGCAGGAAGAAACGCACGAGGAGCAGAAAATCAAGACTTATAGAAATATACCTACAAAGTCGCTTAAGACAATGTCTGTAAATTATTAATTATTATAGATAACTTGAGATGTACTGGAAAACCTTTGATTGGAAAAGTCAGAAAGTAGGTCAAAAGGGCGAAATCCTTAACAAGACGGACTATAAATGCGGGTTTTGTAAAGGTACGGGGCTTATGCCCTCTAAAAAAAGCACACGATGTCCTGCCTGTTTAGGCGCCGCAACTGTAAAGGTTTCGTCACCAGCGGTTATCTGTGCCTATTGTAACGGAGAGGGGCGCTCGTTCTTGAACAGAGATCTTACCTGCATTATCTGTAAAGGAAAAGGTGTAGTAAGCGTGAGCAGTAGAGATATTGAACCTTGCCCGGCTTGTAAAGGTAGAGGCAGAGAAAGAGGTGTTGACCTTCCGTGTTTAATTTGTAAGGGAAAAGGAGTTGTAGAGAAGAAAGATGAGAACCTCGCCCTTTCAAATGAGCAATAAAATACCTAAACTATAATAATATGTGAGGCAAAAAGGGGTAGCTAAATGGCAAGAGAAAAGAAAAAAAAGGAAGAAGAAATAGGTTTTGATTTTGGCATTGGTGGTTTATTTAAAGGCATTGAGAAATTGATTGACCTTGCGGCAGATTTAAAAGAGGCAGGCGGCGAAATCAAAAAAGAAGGCGAGATAGACTTAAGCCATCTTAAAAAAGGAATGAAAGGCGTCTTTGGCTTTTCTGTAAAGACAATGACAGGTGGGAAGACTGTAGTTGAGCCATTTGGAAATGTTAAGAAGACTCCTAAAGGGCCTATAGTTGAAGAGGAAAGAGAGCCGATCATTGATGTTTTTGATGAGAAAGATGAAATAAGGGTTTATGCTGAGATGCCCGGTGTTAACGAGGAAGCCATATCATTAGAGTTAAAAGGGGATATATTAGAACTAAAAGCAGTAAGTAAAGATAGAAAATACTACAAAGAGGTTCTACTTCCAGCAAAGGTTAAACCCGAAACCCTTACCCGTTCCTATAAAAATGGAATATTAGAAGTAAGGATACACAAGTAGTAAGACGACCTCGCACTTACATGTGGGGAATATAGATACCACACTCGTAAGAGTGTGGGGGAACAATGGATGGCATTAACCGGATTAAAAGAAAATGCATTAAAGTTAATTTTATTTGGCGGAAAGGGCGGAGTGGGAAAGACGACCTGTGCCTCAAGCACAGGGTTTTATTTAGCTAAGGAAGGTTTTAAGACATTAGTTATTTCTACTGACCCGGCACATTCTCTTTCAGATAGTTTAGGCCAGAAAATCGGAGATGAGATAAAAGACGTAGAGGGTGTCCAGAACTTAAACGTTTTGGAGGTAAATGCGCAAAAAGCTCTTTCTCAATTCAAGGTAAAATATGAAGCCCAGATAAAGAAAATCTTTGATACCTCTACTTATTTAGACCAGGAAGACATTGACTCTATTTTTGCCTTACCTATTCCGGGTATAGATGAGGTAATGGGGTTTAAAACCATAGTTGACCTTATTGATGAGGCGAAGTTTGATAAATATATTGTAGATACTGCGCCCACTGGTCATGCCCTTCGGCTTCTAACCTTACCAGAATTGTTGGATGAATGGATTAAGGTTTTAGCCAAAATGCGCTGGAAATATAGGTATATGGTAGAGACCTTTTCTGGGAAATATAATCCTGACGAAGGCGATGATTTTCTGGTAGAGATGAAGAAGACGGTAAAGAAAATAGAAGGTTTGCTTAAGGACCAAAATAAATGTGAGTTTATTGCAGTAACTATCCCTGAAGATATGGCGATTTTAGAAACGGAAAGGTTGATAAATAATCTAAGTAAATATGGCATAAATGTAAGGCAGTTAGTGATAAATAATGTTTTGGAATCAACTGGTTGCGGTTTTTGTAGAGAGAGAAAAAAGGAACAGGGAAAATATATTAACCAGATAGGGGGAAAATTCAGTAACTTAAAGATAACAATTACTCCATTACAATCTAAAGAAGTTAAAGGCATAGATGCTTTGGAGAATTTTAAGGAGTTTCTATTCAGGTAATGATGGTGAATAATACTCTAACTCTAAAAGTAAAAGAAGCCTTACCTAAGGATGTAGGCAGGGCGATTGTTAGAATTGACCCGGAGGATATGAAGCTCATTGGATTGGAGGTAGGGGATATTATAGAGATTGAAGGTAAAAGAAAAACCCCTGCTAAGGCAATGCCTTGCTATGCCGAAAACAGAGGGGGAAAGATTATTCAGATGGATGGAATCTCCAGAGAAAACGCTCAAATAGGGCTGGATGAGAAAGTAAGAATCAGTAGAACCGACTCTAAGCCCGCCAATAAAATTACCCTCTCGCCGCTAACGATATCCAGCCTACTCCAGAGAGATAGCGACACTAAATATATTGGTTCTCTCATAGAGGGGCTTCCGGCACTATCTGGAGACAAGATTAGGGCGACTTTTTTTGGGTCAAGGTCGTGTGATTTTAAGGTGGTAGACACTATTCCTGACGGCGTAGTCCTGATAAATGCCGCTACTTTAATAAGGATGGAGACGAAGAAACAAGGAGAGGCAAAAGCAGCCACGGTCTCCTATGAAGATATCGGGGGCTTGAGTTCCCAAATTCAAAGGATTAGGGAGATGATAGAGCTACCTTTGCGTTATCCTAAAGTATTTGAGCGATTAGGAATCGGTGCGCCGAAAGGAGTTTTTCTCTACGGGCCTCCCGGCACAGGCAAAACCTTAATTGCCCGGGCAGTGGCTAATGAGACGGATGCATATTTTACTCATATATCAGGGCCTGAAATAATGGGAAAGTTCTATGGCGAAAGCGAAGCTCGATTAAGAAGTGTATTTGAAGATGCTCAGAAAAATGCGCCAGCTATTGTCTTCATTGATGAGATAGATGCAATCGCCCCTAAGAGAGAAGATATGGGCAGCGAGAAGCAGGTTGAGAGGCGTGTAGTAGCCCAACTTTTATCTCTGCTTGATGGATTAGAGTCAAGAGGGCAGATAATCGTTATAGGAGCAACTAATATCCCTAATACCATAGAACCAGCGTTAAGAAGGCCCGGTAGATTTGATAGAGAAATTTCAATTCCCATACCTGATAGGAACGGAAGATTAGAGATCCTCCAGATACACACACGAGGTATGCCCTTAGCAGAGGATGTGAGTTTAGAAAAATTAGCTGAGATTACTCATGGCTTTGTGGGAGCGGATTTAGAGGCTTTATGTAGAGAAGCAGCGATGTCAGCATTAAGAAAGATTCTGCCTAAGATTGATTTTGAGCTGGCAGAAATTCCTTATGAGACGTTGATGAAGTTAGAAGTAACCATGGGTAATTTTTTAGAGGCAATGAAGGATGTTGAACCATCAGGAATTAGAGAATTTTTTGTGGAGGTCCCGGATGTGAAATGGAGCGATGTCGGCGGTTTGGAGGATATAAAAGAAGAGTTGAAAGAAGCGATTGAATGGCCGCTCAAATATTCCGATGTTTTCAAAAAAGCTAATACAAATCCGCCTAAAGGGATACTTCTTTATGGAGTTCCCGGCACGGGAAAGACGCTCCTTGGGAAGGCAATTGCTACCGAAAGCGGGGTTAACTTCATCTCAGTAAAAGGCCCTTCTCTGATATCCAAGTATGTGGGAGAAAGCGAGAAAGCGATTCGTGAGGTTTTTAAGACAGCGAAACAGGCTTCTCCTACGATTCTTTTCTTTGATGAGATAGATAGTATTGTGCCCAGGCGCGGTTCGAGTTCTACAGATGTCCATGTAACAGAACGTCTGATAAGCCAATTCCTGACGGAGATGGATGGAATTGAGGAATTAAAGGGGGTTGTAGTTCTGGCAGCTACCAACAGGTTAGATTTGGTTGACCCTGCCATATTGCGCAGCGGCAGGTTCGATATTTTGTTCGAGCTTCCGAAACCTGACGAGAAGACGAGAGAGGAGATATTTAAGATACACACCAAAAATAAACCGCTGGCTAAGGAAGTGGATTTAAAAGAATTGGCCGGGAAGACCGAAGGCAAAGTAGGAGCGGATATCGAATTTATATGCAGGAAGGCCTCCATGCTGGCAATAAGAGAATATATAGAAAATCAAAACTTAGAATTGAAGATTTCAAAACGGCACTTTGAAGAGGCTTTAGCCTTAGTGATTAAAACAGAGCAGAAAAGAAAGGGGACTTAAAAATGTATATTTACGGAATTTTAAATTCGAATGTAAGCCTCTATNNGGTCTCCTTTTATTATTAGAAGAAAGCGAATCTAACGGGGTATATACGATTGCCTATCAGGATATATCGGCGGTAGTGAGCGATTCGGAGATGATAGATTATACGCATATGCGTAAAGATAGATTAGCCATGTTTTTAGTAAGGCATCAAAAAGCTCTCGAAAATATCATGAGCTTAGGCCATACCATCATTCCTATGAGATTAGGGACCTTTGCTAAAAATATAGAGGAGATTAAACATATATTGGCGTGCGGCCATTCTACAATCAAAGATGTTTTTAATAAAATATTGAATATGATAGAGATTGATGTTGTTGCCACTTGGGGTGATTTTAATTTGGTTCTTAAAGAGATCAGGGAAGGCAAAGAGATTAAAGAGTTTAAGGAGAGACTTTTAGCCTCACCCGGAGGCGTAACTGTGGACGACCAGATGAAGGTAGGGCTTATGGTTAAAGAAGCGTTAGACAGAATTAGAGAAGGGTATTCTAAGAGAATACAAGCTTCTCTTAAAAGCGTAAGTCAGGCTTTCAATGCCCACGAGCTTATGGATGATAAAATGGTGGTTAATATTGCTTTCTTAATAGATAAGGATAGGCGTGAGGATTTTGATAAGAAAGTAGAAGAGCTAAATACTGAATTTGCCGAGAAGCTAAATTTTAGATGTGTAGGGCCGCTTCCGCCATATAGTTTTTATACCCTTGAGATAAAAACGCTAAATTACGAAGATGTAGATTGGGCGAAGAAAAAGCTCGGGATTTTAAATGACATCACGAGTAAGAATGAGCTCAAGAAAGCCTACCAGAGACAGGCGCTTTCTACCCATCCGGATAGAAATCCGAATATGCCTTGCGTCGAGAAAGAATTCGATGAAGTGAATAAGGCCTATAAGATACTCGCTGACTACTGCGCTGCCAACGAGCAGGCAAACCAAAAAGAGAACGCGATGTTAGTGAGGGTAAGAGAGTAATATTATGGAAAAAGAAGGAAAATATATTTATTGTATCATTGGCACAAAGCAAGAGAGGAATTTTGGCCCTATAGGTATAGGCAGTGATGAGGTTTTAACTATTGGCTACGATGACTTAAGTATGGTAGTAAGTAACCATCCGATGACTAAATTTGTTGTGAATCGCGAAAATATGTTAGCTCATGAGAAGGTAATTGAAGAAGTGATGCAGGAGTTTGATAGTGTGCTTCCAGTTAGATTCGGCACTATTGCCTCTAATGCCGATGAGATAAGGAATCTTTTAGACAGAAGATATAGAGAGTTTAAGAATGCGTTACGGGATGCTGACCATAAAGTAGAACTTGGCGTCAAAGGCGTATGGAAGAATATGGATGTAATCTTCAAAGAGGTTGTAGACGAGAATAAGGCAATTAAGAGAACAAAAGAGGATATTCAGAACGACAAGAATAAGAAAAATATTCAGGCCAAAATGGAAGTAGGTAAGATGGTAGAACAAGCTCTAACAAAGAAAAAAGGAAAAGAGACTGAGAAGATAGTAGATGCCTTAAGAAGAACAGCCTTTGATTATAAACTTAATAAGACCGTAGGCGATGAGATGTTTATGAACGTCGCTTTCTTGGTAGATAAAGGCAGGGAAAAAGAATTTGATAACGTAATGGATGATCTGAGTGAAAAATATAAGGACAGGATAAAGTTTATGTATGCCGGACCCCTGCCGGTCTTTAATTTTGTCAGCATTGTTATTTATCCTGAGGAGTGGGAAAAATAGTATGGCTTTATCCGGGACAGAAGCGGATATTATTAATTGTGTAGCCAGATTAAGGTTAGCAACTAAAGACCAGATAAGAAGGCAAGTTGGCTTTTCGTTGGAATATATAGGTTTTCTATGCCGGGATTTAATCAGAAGATACTATCTTGGTTTTTCTGAAGGTCATTATTCTTTGGCCAAGACAGGACTAAAGACATTACTGACTGAAGAGCCGAAGGTTGATAAAGAGTTAATTAAAGAAGTCGCATCCGAAGTGGCCAGGGAAATTAGCGGCGAGTTGAAGAGAGCTGTAAAGAGCATTAAGATTCCCGTCCCGCCAAGCGGGATAAAAAAAGAGACAGGGATTGAGACGCCGGAAGAACGCATAAAAATAAAGACGGACTTTGACCTTCCCGTAGAGGACGAGAGTTTAACTTTAGAGAGTAATATCAATAAAATCGGAACGCGGGTGGAAAAGGAGAAATCCGATGATATGGATAAAACAGTAAGATTATTTAAGGAAATTCATAAGAAGGGGAGGAAAAAATGATCAAGACTAAAGACGGTAAAAGCGAGATTGAAGGGTTCAAAGGGCAGATACAAAAAGGTAAGGGTGTGGATATCGGCACGATGTTTGTGAAATGTGCGCATAAGGAAGGCGATGATATCGTCTTTAGGTCGCAGAGGAACGCCTTCTTCGGGGTGGAGCATACTGATTTTACCAAGAAGATCCTTGATAACTCCAAGGTAAAATATATTATCAAAGAAGAAAATCTTTATGTAGTAGGCGATGAGGCATTACAGTTTGCTAATATGTTTAATAAAGATACACGAAGGCCCTTAAGTAAAGGCGTAATAAGCCCGACAGAGAAAGAAGCCCTTCCTATAGTAGAATTATTGATAAAAAGCGTCATAGGCGAGCCTGCTCACAAAGGCGAGATAGTCTATTTTTCTGTTCCCGGCGAACCCCTGGACGCGGATTTCAACGTCCTATATCATATAAAGATGATTGAAGGATTCTTAAAGACATTAGGATATAGTCCCAAGCCGATAAATGAGGGTCATGCCATTATCTTATCTGAGTTAGCTGAGGAAGATTTTACGGGAATTGGCCTTTCCTTTGGCGGTGGGATGGTCAATGTCTGTTTAAGTTTTATGTCTGTGCCGATTTTTAAGTTTTCTGTCGCTAAGTCAGGAGATTGGATTGACCAGCAAGTGGCTATGGCGGTGGATGAGACAGCGAGCAGGGTCTCGGCAATAAAAGAATCATCCTTGGATTTAAGCAAGGAAGAAGGTTTAAGCAAGATTGAAAGCGCTTTATCAATTTATTACAATCACTTAATAGAGTATGTAATTGAAAATATAAAACAAGAGTTTGTCAAGGCAAGAAGATTACCGAGGATTACCAAGCCCATAAGTATTATCCTTTCAGGCGGCACTTCGCTTCCCAAAGGGTTCTCAGGCAGGTTTAAACAAATTTTAGACCGGCTAAAGCTACCCATCCCGGTCGGCTCAGTAAGAATGGCATCTCAGCCGCTAAGGAGCGTAGCTAAAGGCGCATTAGTCGCAGCCAGCGCTGATGAGTCCCGTAAGTAAGGAACTCCCTTACTTATGGGATGAGAGTAAAAATAAATGGGAAATGTTATTTTGAAAGAAGGTAAATATATCTACTGTATAATTGAGTTAAATCAATCTCAATCCTTTGGCCCATTGGGTATTGGCGGAAGAGGCGATGAGCTATACTCCATTTGCTTTAATGATATTGCTGCGGTGGTGAGCAATTCTCCAATTAAAAAATATCCTGTTTCAAGAGAAAATTTAATTCCTCATGAGCGAGCCATT